>JBLHKE010000111.1:0-14113 GCA_047619485.1 Verrucomicrobiales bacterium
CGCCGCCTCACGGTGGTAATACCGCAGCATGCCGCCGAGGCGCTCCCGGCACTGGACATCGCCAACCTTCTTCCCGATCTCGCCGCCCGCGTCGATGATCTGGTTCCCCAGTCCCTGGTGGTTGCGCTCCCCGTGGTAGTGGGCGACGAACTCTGCCAATGCCCGCTCCAGCTAGCGCTCGCTGGATCCTGTCGTAGCCCCAGGACGGGTTCTCCCTAGCCATGCGCAGGACGAACTCGACAACCGCATCGGGTATCGGCGGTCTTCCGGGGGCTTTCTTCCGGCGCTCGCTATAGTCCCACTTGGCTGCGACAAGCCGCCGGTGCCAGCGTAGGATCGTATCGGGTGTCACGATGGTCGTAAGCGCCATCAGCGCCCTGCGACCAAGGGCCTTTGCTTTGACGGCCAGAACCCGTCGTTGGTCGTCGGTGAGGAGGATGCGCTTGCGGCCCATTCTGTCCATAATCGCTCGGATCTTCGCATCCTGGGACTCGATGATCTCCTGCTGCTTGCGGTTCACCAATCCGGACAATATCAGGAAGAACAGCTGCCAGGGGTGGAGGATTAAACTCATGGAGTCTGATACCGGAAACGGAGCCTACGTTCGAGGACTTTCCACTTGGAGAACCGGATCGTGCGAGGGTCTGGTCGGCTGAGATCGAAGATCTGGCATCGTCGTCTGGCACTCAAATAGCAGCGTTTCCGGGTTCGGCCAAGTATTTTGACCTTACGGGGAAACCAAGGCCCCCTCTCATCTCAGCCCCGTGAATCTCAGACGCTTCTCGCACCCCTGCCGGGGTGCCACCTCGGGTCGGGTGGAGACCGGTGGTTGCGCTCGTTCATCACTCCACCACCGGCTAATTTCTGATGTCCCTCAGGGACGGAAAGAATCGAGGAGCGAGACGCTCCCACCACTTTTGCATCACCTCACGTGATCAGGGCCTCGATCGGCACGCCGTGGACATCGGTCAATCGGAAGCGCCGACCGTTGTGCTCGTGGGTCAGGCGTTTGTGATCGATGCCTAGCTGGTGCAGGATCGTCGCGTGGATGTCGTGGACGGAGGCCCGGTCTACTTCCGCGTGGTAGCCGATCTCGTCGGTCTCGCCGTAGGCCACGCCCTTCTTGATGCCCCCGCCGGCCATTAGTGCGGTGTAGCCGTAGGGGTGGTGGTCGCGGCCGCCTCCGGTCGCGTGCGGGGTGCGGCCGAACTCGCCCGCCCACACGATCAGTGTCTCATCGAGCAGGCCGCGCAGCTTCAGGTCCTGGATGAGTCCGGCGATCGGCTGGTCGGTGTCGTAACAATGCTTGTCGTGATTGCCGCGGATGTTGCCGTGCGCGTCCCAGTTGTCATCGCCGTGGGCACCGCCCGAATAGAGCTGCACGAAGCGCACGCCATTCTCGACCATGCGGCGCGCCATCAGGCATTGGGCGCCGAAGTAGCTCGTGCGCTTGCCCGGCTCGATCCCATAGAGGCGCTTGGTGGCTTCGGTCTCACCGGCAAGATCCATCAGTCCCGGCGCCGAGGTCTGCATGCGATAGGCCAGCTCGAATGATTCGATGCGCGCTTCCAGATCGGCTTCGCCGGGCAGGTGCTGCGCGTGTTTGCGATTGAGTTTCTGCACCAGGTCGATCTGCTGCCGCTGCTGCGGGTCGCTGAGATTTTCGGGCCGTTTGAGGTCCAAGATTGGCGTGCCCTGCGAGCGCATCGGCATCGCCTGGTAGGTACTCGGCAGGAAGCCCGATCCCCAGTTCTGCGCCCCGCCGATCGGGCCGCCGCGGTGGTCATACATCACCACGAAGCCCGGCATGTCACGGTTCTCGCTGCCGAGCCCGTAGGTGACCCACGAGCCGACGCTGGGGAATCCGACGCGGGTTAACCCGGTGTTCATCTGGAACAGCGCCGGGCCGTGGTTGGTCGATTCCGCCCAGCCGGAGCGGATCACCGAGAACTCGTCGATGACCGACGCGACGTGCGGCATGGCTTCGCTGACCCACTGGCCGGACTGGCCGTGCTGGGCAAATTTGTAATACGACGGCATCAGCGTGCCCTGGCTGCGTGCCTCGTTCAGGCTCGCGATCTTGAACTCGCTAGTGTTCTTACCTTTGTATTTCTCCAACGCGGGCTTGTAATCGAACAGATCGACGTGGGAGGGGCCGCCATACATGAACAGGAAGATGACGCTCTTCGCCTTGGCGGGGAAATGCGACGGCTTGGGCATCAGCGGGTCGGCGAAGGCCGCGTGCGCCGTGTCGAGCAGGCCTTCGCTAGAGAGGATCCCGGCCAGCCCTAGCGAGCCGATCCCGGCACCGCTGCGGCGCAGAAAATCGCGCCGCGTCGTAGCGGCCGGGCCCTGGGTGATTGATCGGTGCAACATTGGCATCAGTATTATTAGTTAATCGACGTAGAGGAATTCATTGAGCGCCAGCACTGCCTGACAGTAGTTGACCAGCGCGTCGGTGCGATGCCCGTGGGCGATGGCCTTGTCCGGGCCGCCCGCGTAGACCTCGGCCTGGCTTGCCATGAACTCGATACCGAGGGCGATTTCGTCCAGAGTCGCCGTCCGCGCTAGCGCCACAGCGTAGAGTTTCTGCACCTGTGCCGCGGGGTCGGTGCCGGATTCTTGGGCCACGCGCGCCGCCAGGTGTTTGGCCTGGTCGCGGATGAACTCGTTGTTGAGCATCAGCAGCGCGGCGGGGGCGATCACTGTCGCGTTGCGCACGGCGCAGCTGCGGGTCGAGTCGGGCAGGTCGAACGCCTCCAGCATCGGCATCAGCATCGAGCGCTTGGTGTAGATGTAGATGCTGCGCCGCCACGTGTCGGGACCATCCTTGACATTCTCCGGCCACTTTTTGGTCGAGCCGGTGGCGATGGCGTCGTTGTGGATCCACGGCTTGACTGAGGGGCCGTACATTTTGCGGTTGAGGACGCCGCTGGCCGCGAGGATCGCATCGCGGACGGCCTCGGCTTCGAGGCGCAGCGGGCGCCGGTAGCTGAGGAATTGATTCGTCGGGTCCTTGGCCAATTTCGCCTGGTCGCTGGTGGTCGATTGCCGGTAGGCGGCGCTCATAAGGATCTGCTTGTGCGTGTGCTTCAGCGACCATCCGTTCTCGATCAGTTCCGACGCGAGCCAGTCGAGCAGCTCCGGGTGCGTCGGTGCGGCACCCTGCGAGCCGAAGTTGCTGGCGGTCTTGACGATGCCGGTGCCGAAGTGGTGCTGCCACAGCCGGTTGACGATGACGCGGGCGAGCAGCCGCCCGGCGCCGTCCTGCGTGTCGGTCATCCACTCGGCCATCGCCCGGCGAGAATACGAAGTATTGGAGCCATCGGGCGGGTCTTTCAGCCACTGCTTCGTGCTGTCGGCAGACGGCATGAGGACTTCCAGAAACTGGTAGTCGGTCGGGGACTTGTGCCGCCAGTCACCCCGCTCTAGGAACTGCGCCTGCGGGCGATTGCGGTTGTGGTCGGTCACGACCATGCCCGTTCCACCTTGCGGAGCAGCCAGCGGAATATCATGGACTTTATGGTTGGCGAAGATCCCTGCCATCCCGTAGTAATCGCGCGCCCTGATCGGGTCATATTTGTGATCATGGCATTTTGCGCAACCGATGCTCAACGCGAGCATCGCTTCGCCGGTGGCAGAGACGATATCGTCGAGTTTTTCCCATTTGACGCGCTCGCCGCCCTCGTCAGTGATCGTCGGGCCGGCCGCGATGAAGCCGGTCAGCGTTTTCGCGAGCTGGTCGTCCGGGGCATACTCATCGCCGGCTAGCTGCCACTGGATGAACTGATGGTAGGGGAGGTCGCGGTTGAACGCTCTGATCACCGCGTCGCGATAGCTGTAGGCGTTGGGTCGATCGTTGTCGGCCTCGTAGCCGTGGCTCTCTGCGAAGCGCGCCACGTCCAGCCAGTGCCGCGCCCAGCGCTCGCCGTAATGCTCGCTGCCGAGCAGGCGGTCGATCAGGTGCTCGTAGGCCTTGGGGTCCTGGTCGGCGACGAAGGCCTCGACCTCCGCCTGCGCCGGCGGCAGGCCGAGCACGGTGAATGAGGCGCGGCGGATGAGCGTGCGCCGATCGGCTGGCGCGGACGGCTCCAGTCCCGCCGCCTGCAGCGCCGCAGACAGGAAGCGGTCGATCGGCGTGCGCGACCACGCTCCTTCCTTGACCGGCGGTGGCGTGCCAGGCAGCAACGGTCCGAACGACCAGAACGCGCGATCCTTGGCGCCAATCACCATCGGACGGGCCGCTGCCGCGACCAGATCCGCCTCGGTGCCGATATCCTCCGCCGCATAGTCGGCACCCGCATCGATCCAGCGCCCGATCGTGTCAATCTCCGCATCGGCGAGCTTGTCTTTTTTGTGCGGCATCTTCTGCTCGACGGCATGGGTCACCGATTTGAACAGCAGGCTCGCACTGCGATCGCCAACGACGATCGCCACTCCGCTGTCGCCGCCGTGCATGAGGTTCACCCTCCTGGTGAGATCGAGGCCGCCTTTGGTTTTCTTCGCACCGTGGCACTCGAAGCAGTGCTTTTGGAAAAGCGGTTTGATCTCGTCTGCGTAGAGCTTGAGGCCTTCGGGATTCTCCGCCGAGATGTCCGGGGCGGTCAGAATCACACCCAGCCATGCGGCGAGGAAAAGCTTGCCAGAGGCGAGCCAGCTGGAGGACTTTTTCATGGAGGAGGGTGAGCGGCCTAGAGCAACTCTTTGATGATCGAGCCCTGCGGGAGCATCGTCATCGGGCGACCCTGGGCTGAAAACTCCGCTTTCGGGTCGAGCCCGAGGACGTGGTAGACGGTCGCCGCAAAGTCGGCGATCGACACCGGGCGCTCGATGGGGGAGGCGCCATACTTGTCGCTGGCACCGATCACGCGGCCGGTCTTCACGCCGCCGCCGCCCATGGTCAGGCTGAAACAATCGGCCCAGTGGTCGCGCCCCGGGCCGCGCTTGTCGGTGTTGAGCTTGGGCGAGCGACCGAATTCGCCCGCCGTGATGACCAGCGTCGTGTCGAGCAAGCCGCGATCGTCGAGGTCGTTGAGCAACGCGGAATAGCTGCTGTCGTAGATCGGCAGTTGGGTGTCCAAGTGAGGAAAGATGCCCCAGTGGTGGTCCCAGGCGTAGATGCCGGTATCCACGTAGCCCTGGATGGTCACGAAGCGCACTCCGGCCTCGACCAGGCGACGCGCCAGCAGCATTCCCTGCCCGACCTGGTTGCGCCCGTAGGCATCGCGCAGCTTGTCCGGCTCCTTCGAGAGATCGAACGCTTCCTTCGCCGCGTGCGAAGTCGATAGGCTCAACGCCTGTTCCAAGTAGCTGTCGCGCTCGCGCGCGAACTCGAGCTGGCTCTCCCGGTCGGCCTGGTAGCGGTCGAGCGATTGCAGCAGTCGCTGGCGCCCGGCCATGCGGCTGGGATCGACGTCGTCGGCGGTGTCGAACGCCTTGATGGAGAAGTCTGGCGAGTTCGGATCCTCTTTGATCAAGAACGGATCGTAGGCGCGCCCGAGGTATCCGCCGTAGCCGGGGGCACTGTGGGCGGGATGTTTCATGTCCCCGAGGTGCACGAAGGGCGGGATCGGCGCCTGCTGCTGCTGTTGCCTGCAGAGCACCGCGCCGATCCCCGGCGCCTGCAAGTTCGGATTGCGTGGGCTGCCGCACATGATGTCGACATCGCCTGCACCATGCTTCGTGGTGTAGCCGACCATCGAGCGGATCAGGGAGAATTTGTCCGCGCAACGGCGCAGCTTCGGCAGGTGCTCGCACAGGTGCAGGCCGGGGATGTTGGTCCGAGCCGGGTTGTATTTGCCGCGGATCTCAGGTGGCATGTCCGGCTTCATGTCGAACATGTCGATGTGGCTTGCCCCGCCTTGCAGGAACATGAAGATCACGTTGATCTGCTTTTTCCCGCCGCTGGCCGCCTCGTTCGCCAAAACATCGGACAACGAGAGCCCCAAGGGCGAGATGGCGCCGATGGAGAACCCGCCCATTTTGAAGAAATCGCGACGCTGCATTCCGGCAAGGTTACGGGCGCTGCCAGCCAGGCTCAAATTCCAATTTGCTAGCTGGCCGGACGGGTCAGAGACCCATCCTACTGGTTCGCGGCGCGCTTGTGGTTTCCGGCGGGCTCGCCCATACTGCGCGTATACTCGGATTCACGATGCAATGCAACACCGTCGCTCTCGCCAAGCTTTTCTGCTTCGCCGCCTGCGCCCTGCCAGCGGGTGCCCAGCAGGTAGTTCCGAGGAGCCCTGGCGTCTATGTCGAGGAATTGCCGGGGTTCCCGAACTCGGCGACCGCGATTCCAACGTCGATCCCGGCGTTCGTCGGGGTGACCGAGAAGCGCCCGCCGAAGTCGCCGGGCTTTCGCCAGATCAGTTCGCTCCGTGAATACGAGAGCCTGTTCGGAAAAGTCGCCAAGGCCGGCGCGGGCAAGTTTGGCGACCTCTACGCTTCGATCAAGCTCTTCTACGAAAACGGCGGTGGCTGCGCCTACGTTTACTCGGTGGGTAGCGATATCGGAGCCCAGGACAAGGCGGTCTACCTCGCCGGGCTGAAAGCGCTCGAGAAGGAGACCGAACCGGCGCCGCTCCTCTTCCCCGACGCGGTGAGCCTCGGCGCGGGGGGCTAGCAGAGATCCAAAAACAGGCGCTGGCGCATTGTGCGGATCATCGAACCCGGTTTTGCATTCTGGATGTCCCGTCGTCAAACTCGCTTCAAGACGTCAGCGATTTCCGCGCCAGACTCGGCGACAAGAATCTCCGCTACGGGGCCGCCTACGGCCCCTGGTTGAAACTGCATACTCTGGGAGATTCCGAGATGCCGATCGAAGTTCCCGCCAGCGGAGCCATCGCCGGGATCTATGCGAGAGTCGATTCCGATGCCCCCCCCTTTCTCCCCATCTCCGATCCCTTCAACGGCTCTCTCAAGCGCCCCACGCAAAAAGCAAATTCCTAGGAGCCTGTCGGACTTACCTGATCCGGCAACAATCGTTTTAGAATTCGCCCAAATCCACCCTCCGCTTTGGCGAATATTCCAATATACTCCTGCATCGGACGGCGGATTATGACTGAATTCTAAAACGTTTTGCTCGAAATCATCTACGTTCGACAGGCTCCTAGCAATCAATTCTGGATCACCCGCAGCCGCGCAAACCAGCGCATCTCCACACCGGCACCTGAACTAACATAAGTCAGTGTCCGCGTACCATCTCTATTATTGCTCGCCGACGCCGGAGAGAGCGGGCTCCAGTTCACCAGATCGCTGGAAACTTGGATCTCCAGCGAGGCATCATCCGCCCAGAGGTTCTGCTCAACCTCGATGCCCAGCTGGCCGTTCACGACTTCGAACTCCGGAGGTGCCGCAATCGCGTAATCAAACAAGTTGGCGAGACCGTTATGATCATCGTCATCACTGGGGCCACCGGCGATGCCCTCCACGATCGCCCAGTCAGCGTAGCTCTGGCCATCGACCGAGCCCGGCGTCCCGTGGATCGCGCTACTGGGGCGCCAGCTGGCAGGTTCGTTGTGATCGGGATTGGAACTGGCACACACTAACACTAGCGAATAACCGCCGCCGTCGGCGCTGGTCGGCCAGGGGAACTGGTCGTTGTAAGTGAAGTTGCGGATCACGCTGTCGTCGGCGGCACTGAGGATCACCTGCTCGCCGTCATTGCTCAGACTTCCACCGAAAGTATCCGCAATCGTAACCCCGGGGTAGCGAGCGCTGAACGCGGCCTGATTCTTCACGATCACCAGATAGGCACCAGCTTGCAGCACCGTATTCTCCTCGAACTGAAAATCGATCCCGTCCGTGAATCGGACGCCGCTCAGATCGATCGGATCAGTGCCAATATTCTGCAGTTCAACGAACTCGAAGTCTCCGCGATCAAAGGTGCCTCCCGGGTTTTCGATCTCGCTCGGGCTGGCCGGACGATAGCTAAACTCGGAGATCACTAGGTTGCTCGAGTCGGCAGGGACAGCATCGATCAGGAACGTCGCCTCGTTTACCGCCGACCACTGGCCACCTTGCAACACGGCCGCGCGCAGCGTGCTCTGCTCGGTGAGAGTGATTGGACCACTATAGGCAATCCCGTTCGCATCGGTCTCGACGAAGGAGCCGGTGATCTCCGGCTCCAGCAGCAGATCACTGCTGCTGAGATTGGCGTTGAGTCCATGGATCGCCAAGATGTTCTCGCCAACATTGAGGATCCCTAGGTGAGTCGTGATATCGAAACGTTCGAACACGATGGCCGCCGTATCAGAATTGGTGGCACCATTGTTGGTAGCGGAGTTCCACTGCAGTGACCCCGGCTTGTTAGCGCTGGCAACTTCCACCCCGTTGATAAAGGCGACGAAGCCGTCCTCGTAGCGCATCTTTAGAGTCAGCGCGTTAAAGGCGGCCGGGTCGGCGACGGTGAACCTCGCGCGCGCATAGACAGAGGTCACGTCATTGCGCATGTCTTCTACATCGATGCCGATGAATTCGGTGTAGTCCACCGTCCCACCGGGACTGGCTTCATAGCCGATCCCTGTCGTCCCGCTGAGCCAGGAAGAATCGTCGAACGGCTCCGCCCCGCCTCGCCAGTTGGAACCAATATCGGCCGTCGGGATAAGCGCTGTGGCAGCGGCATCTTCAGCAAGCAGCGTGGTGCTCGTCTGGGTGACCTCGCCGCGCGGATCGCTGCCGTCAGTGGTGTAGAAAATGGCGCCCCCAGGTTCAGTGATGACCGCTCCAAAACCGCTCGGCACACTGCCGCCGTGCGGGTTGAAGCTCGGTGCCTCGATGCTCGGATAGAGCCCGGCGCTGCGCAGTTGTCCGAGCAACACGTCCTTACGCTGGGCAAAAAACACATCGGTGATCCAGTCAAGCTCGGTCTGCCAAGTTTGCTTGTCGAGAGGAGGCTCGTTGTGCTGATCCCCCCAGCGAGCGGACTCCGCGATGATCGCCAGATCGATCTCGGCCGCGCGCGCATTCCAGCGCTCGATATTTTTCTCCTCGGTGAGCGCACCGCCGTTGAAAAGATGCTGGTGCGCGCGGTCAGCGAAGCGGCGTTGGTAGTTGGTGTTCTGGGCAAGCTGTTGGCTGAGCCAGCGGGGATTGAATGCCCCGGCGGATTGGCCAGTACTGACAGTAGTGGTGACATTATTGTTTAGGCTGTGGTTGGAGGCCGACATCGAGTGCTCGGAGTCGTGGCAGAGAAATCGCCACGGGTCGCGCGCAGTGGCCTCCCGGTTGCGGATACCGTAGAAATTATTCGGCCCGCTGTTGCCGAGATCGAGCGGGCCATCCCGGTTGCCGCAGAAGAAATTGATCAGCATGTAATCGATGAGGTTGTCGACGTCGAGGTAGACCGGCAGGGAGGGATTGTCGCTACCGTCTGGATCTTTTCCTTGGGCGGCAAAGTAGGCCGCGTCGGTGGAGAACCCGGCAAGCGCGAGCGAGTGCAGTGCGCGGTAGGCATCGATGTTACCATCGACCGGGTTGACGCTGCCGCCGGAGGGCTTGACCACATCCCAGCCTTCGCGTTTGCCGCCGAGGTAGCTGTTGGCGTAGGCGCTCTCCGAGCGCTCCTGCGTCTGGTAGAGTCCCCAGTATTGGCCGTTGAGGTAGAGATGGTAGTAGGCGCTCCGCGTGTAAGGCTGGCCGACGTCGCGCTGGCTGTCGCGGTGGAACACGTCGCGGATAAATGTGTTATGCCGCTCGTTGTTGCCGGTGTTGTTGCTCCACGCGTAGTTCTGCGCAGTGCGCAGGTCAATCTTGTCAAAATCGTCCGCACCCTCGGGGCCGAACATCTGATACTGCAAGCGGGACGCCCCATACTCGCTCCGGAAGAACAGCCTGAATGAGTGCTTCGGGTTGAAGCCCCCACGCGAGAAACCACCGCGGATACGCACGCCGGCATTTACCTGAAACGCAGGCGAGTTGTCAGGGTTCAGCAGTTCGACCGAGGTAGGCCTCTCCCAGGTATCTCCATCGCTGCCCGCATGGGTGTAGATTCCGTCGCTGGCTCCGGTTAGGTGGTTCTGGTCAGTGACGATCGAGAGCGATGGGATCTGCAACATCGCCGCACGCAACTGCGGCCCATAGGTCGCGTGATTGACGATGTTCGGGTCCATCCCGTAGTCAAAACTCTGGCCATTCACCGATCCCGATGGCCAGCCGGCTGGAGCAGCCCCATTGGACGACTGCAAAACGACGTCATCGAGAAACACATAGGTGTGCGTGTCGGTATTTGTCGGCTCGTGGTCTGCGAGAAATGCCGCCGCGCGCAGCGTGGTCGTCTGCGCAATGTTGACCGTGGCCGTCGGCGGGGTAGCGCCATCCGCCGCGGGAACCTGCGTCCCATTGGACAGTGTGGGCGTACTCGAGTCGCTAGTGTAGACGATCGTAGCGCCGGGCGTCAGAGAGGTGATGGTCACGACTTGCTCCGTATCATAGAAGCCGCGGTCGGGCGAAAATTTGGTGTCCTCGACAAATCCGATCACACCTGCTGCCGAGTTCTCAGCGCCGGGCGTCGGGTCAGTCAGGTACCGGTAGCTCGCCCCACCACTTTGCGTGCCGTAAGCGACGTCCTCAAACTGCTTGGGATAGTCCGGCGCAAACTCGCTCGCGATCGACGCGTCCGCCCGCACTAGCGCCAGGTATTCGCCACTGCCAGAGAGCAGGAAATTGGCATGCAGCTCGCCAGCTGGATCCCTGCGGTCCTTGCCCGACGCGAACACGATCAAAAAACCGTTGCCCGGAATTTCCGCACCAGCGGGCAGCGTCCACTTTTGCGGTAGTAGCGGATCGTCCGTCAGCGACCATCCCGTGACGTCGAGACTGAACGGGTTCGGGTTTTTCAATTCGATCCAGTCCGAGGCCTCGCCATCTTCGTCGCGCAGGATTCCGGTGTTGTCGGCCATGAACTCGTTGAGGATCGGCTCCAGCGGAGCGGAACCAACGAACACGGTTACCGGCAAAGTCGAGTCGCCGTTGGCATTGGTCGCGGTGAGGGTGTAGAGCGTGGTCGTGGTGGGAGACACGTTGACCGAGCCCATGTCGCTAGCCAGCGGACCGGCGACGCCACTGATCGTCACGGCATCAGCATCCGATACATCCCATGCCAAGGTGCTAGTCTGCCCGGCTGTGATGTTCTGTGGCGTCGCCGTGAAGGCGGCGATCCCGGGACGGGACGAGTAGAGTAATTGCCCACCCGCCAGCGCGCCGAGACTCACCCGCGGCTCGTAGATCAGACCTTGGAAGAAATCGCCCGCGAATCCGAGCGGATGCATGCCAACCCCGATCGTGCGGTTGAGGCTGTCGCCGAAATCATCGATCGTCTGGCCGGCGAGAGTGCTGATCGGCGCATTGTCGTCGAGATAGAACGTGAAATCGCCGGTGATGTCTACGCCGGCGAGGCCGGTCGAACTGAACACCACCGCAGCGTAGTGCCACTGGTTCACGCCAGCCGCACCGATCGATGGATCACCGACACCTGAGGCAGTCATAGAGACACCGCTCGCAGCGGCGCGGCGCACAAGTTTCTCTGTGCCGGCGTAGTCGATGATCGAATTGACGTTGCCCGCTCCGGTGTATTTGAACCAAGCTTCAAAAGTGAAACCACCGGCAGCATGGACGGTGGAATTCAGCAGCTGCCGCGTCCCCGTCGCGAGCACGCCGGCGCCCCCATCAAAGGTCAGTGAGCGATTGCCCATTCCGGCCGGCACACCGGTGACTGGGATGTCGGACGAGAGGCTCACCGGCCCGCTGACCGCACCATCAGGACCAGTCACACTCGGAACGCTGCCACCTGAAACGGTGCCACTATCAGAGCCGCTGACCCGGTAATGGAACACGGTTTGTCCGTGAGCCGAAAAGGTCACGGCACAAGCAAGCACCGCAAAAACGAAGGAGGATATCTTCATCCGTCAGCCTCGATTGCTAGGCACCCGGGCGCAACCCTAGTTCTGTTGGGGCACTTGCCAGTTCGGCAAACCGTGCGACCTAAGATCTACGACGACGCAGAAACAGGAGCGCTGACGCGAATCCGAGCAGGAGTGGAGCTCCCGGCTCAGGGACGGTGTAGAGCAATTCTCCAGTCGTAAGTGCACCAAGCGAAACCCGCGGCTCGTAGATCTGGCCGTTGTAGAAGTCGCCCGCGAATCCGATCGGATGCGCGCCAACTGAAATGGTGCGGTTGAGGCTATCACCAAAATCGTCGATCGTCTGACCGGCGAGGGTGCCGACCGGGGTCAAGCCATCGAAGTAAAAAGTGAAGTCACCGGTGATGTCGGCGCCAGCGAGCCCCGTCGAAGTGAACACGACGGCGGCATAGTGCCACTCGTTGATACCAACCGCCGCGATCAGTGGATCACCTACGCCGGAGGCAGTCATGGAGACACCGGTAGCCGCTGCGCGACGCACAAGTTTTTCCGTACCGGCGTAGTCGATGATCGAGTTAACGTTGCCACCACCAGCAAAATTGAACCACGCCTCGTAGGTGAATCCGCCATTTGCATTGATGTCCGAGTTGAGCAATTGCTGTGTGCCGGGCAAATTAAATCCGCCTCCACCAGAGAAGCTCAACGAACGATTGCCTGCGCTAGCTGGGACACCGGCAGTAGGCACACTCGCACTCAAGATCCCGCCAGTCCCGAGCGCGGTTCCGTTGGGGCTCCCCCCAAATCCGGGAACGGTGCCGGCAGCGACAGTTGCCGCGTCCGTGTCATTGACGCTGTAGTGCAGCACGGTCGTAGCCGCATGGCTCTGAGCGACAGAAACGAAGCCTGCGAGCAGGCAAAGTGGAAGAAATGATCGTGTTTTCATCGTGTGTGTTTTTTTTCCGAGGAGTGCTTTAAACTTCTGATTTCAGGTAACTATTGAGCGTTGGCAGCATGAGAGCAAGCTTACAATTCGGCAATATGAGCAATCCCGAATCTCGAGAACTCCCTAAATCGGGCTAGATCCCACCACAATCACCGCTAGTTGCCACCACCCCGCCCCAGGACAAGAACCAAACTTTCGCCGGGAACGCCGTCACCGGCTATTCCTACTCGGAGGGAGCCACTACCCGGTAGTAAAGCCGCTCGGCGCTGATGAGTTCGGGATAATCCGGTAGGAAAAAGTGGGTCAATGTCGTGGTGGTTTCATCGACCGCGCCTTGGGCATCGGCGGCCTCGATCCATGATTTTAAGTCCGTCGAGAATTCGACGCGGTACTGAGTATTTGGACTCGATGTCCAAGTGACGGATACTGAGGGATCCCCTGGACTGTTGTCGTAAATTAGTTCGGTGATCTTTAGTTCGGGCGGCTTTCCGCCAAACAGGAGTTCGGTGCTGCTGAGCGCTCCCAAGCTTACTCTGGTCTCGAACATCAGGCCGTTGTGGAAGTCAGCACCAAAGCCCAATGGATGCCCACCGACGCCGATCGTCCGGACCAGGCTGTCGCCGAAGTCGTCTTTGGTCACCGGCGCAGTGCCAGTGGGTTCCGAGCTGTCGAAATACCAGGTCAGCGTGCCACTGATCATTAAATCGGCACTGATAGGATCTCCGTCGTGTTCGAAAACGGCAGCCACGTAGTGCCACTCGTTCGCGGTCGGGTTCGCCAGAACCTGTAAACCGCTGCCTTGAGCGAAATTCATATCGAGAACTCCAGTTTCTGGGAGGATGCGAAATTTCTCGGTGCCAGCGTAATCGATCATAGCATTCAGAGTGCCGCCGCCGTCCCATTTGAACCAGGTCTCGAACGTGAACCCGCCTTCGGCGATGACAGCAGTGTGTGAGAGCTGTTGGGTGCCCGGAATGGTAATGACTTGGGTATTGGTGAACGCCATCGAGCGATTGCCGGCGCCGGAGGGGACATTCGTATCCGGTGTATCCTCGCTCAGTGTAAGCACGCCGGCGACAGTTCCATCAGGAGATCCGTCGATTCCTGGGACGGTTCCGCCTGCGACCGTCGCTTCGTCTGAATCGGAGACACGGAAATGTAGGACAGTCGTGGCAGCGGATGCGTTTAAGGCAAATGCGAGCAGACCGACCGTGCAAAAATTGTATAATGCGTTCTTTGCCATACTTTTAGATAAAAAATACCACTTCTAGCTGGAAGCGAATTGTGAGGCGTCGCTGAATTTTTCGGCCGC
>JBLHKE010000112.1:0-14108 GCA_047619485.1 Verrucomicrobiales bacterium
CATTGTGAGGGTGGGAGAACAGCATGCGATGGCCGTTCTTCAGAGCCTAGACGGCATCCCCAGACCGCTTTTGCGCTAGAAGCGCCTCAGCAAACCTGATCCGACAATCAGTCCGGCAGATATCAAGCGCGCTATTCAAATACTGGGCGGCCAGCGAATCCAGCTCGATCGCCGCCAGGCGCTCCGCGAGCCGGGCGATATCGACATCACCCCGATCCAGCATACTAACATTCAACGAAAACGACTTGAGGAACTCGGCACTGAGCGTTTCGCTATCAGCGATTTACGACGAGCGACGCACACTCAGGATTGGCAGCGAGATCTAGCTTAGCGCGCTCTCCCTCATAGGCGACATCGAACACATCCTCACGCGCAGCCCAAGATAACTCATTACTCACTAACCTGTTCCGCGACTTTCAAATCCTGCTTAGCATTGATGCTCGATCCCCCGATGGCTGGTAGATCTAATAAGCTCAAGGCCAGATTGCCGGCATCACCGTTACGGATCGGGGCGAGTCCCTCTGAGTCGTAGGCTGGATTCTCGGTGCCCGGATCTTTGCGGCTTGCTGCGTTAAGCGCATACAAGTCTCCACCCTTTTTCGTGGTTGGTCCCCAGACGACAAACGGAATCGTGTAGTTGTAGGGCGAGTCCGCCTTGAGGTGAGTCTTGGTCTCCATGCGACCGCCGTGATCCGCGGTGAGAATGATCGAAGTTTTGCCCTTGAACCGATCGTCTGAATCGATCAACTCCATCAGTTGGCCGAGGACGCCATCGATGCGCACCACCGCCTTCATGTAGGGCGCGCCATCAGTCAGGTCCCAACCGCTCGCGTGGCCAGCCGTGTCAGTGTCGCGCAGGTGGAGCATGCTCAACTGGAACGGCGTCGCCTTCATTGCCTCGAGGTAGCGCGGCATCAGCTTCTCGATGTCCTCCTCGAACACGAAGACGTCGAGTTTGTCCTTGCCATTATCCTCACCGATCGTATCCGGCTTGCCGTTGCGTTCGTCATAGCTGCGATCGTAGAGGAGAAACTTCGTCTTGCTGCTGAAGAGGGCGGTGCGCATACCGTGATCGTGCGCCACGCCGAACATCGAGCGCACATACTGTTTTTTCTTACGGTGCAACATTTCACCGAGCTTCGGTGTGCCATTGCTCGTCCAGTTGTGACCCGCGGCACCGGCGACAGGTCGCCCGGTGACCATGCTCGTATGGTTCGGCAGAGTGACGGTTTGCGTCTTGTCGGTGCGCGCGTTCTTGGTCGACACGCCCTCCTTGATCATCCGGAACAGGTTCGGCAATCTCTCCTCGCCCAACTTCTCCACCGCATCCGGGCGCAGGCCGTCACAGCTGATTAGGATGGCATGATTTTCAAGCGGCGGGGCAGCCGCCAGATTCGATGCAAATAGCCCGAGGGCGAAACATACGGCAAGCGTTGGGAGGAATGGGATCTTCATGGTTTAGAGGTCACACCCAAGCCTGCCAGAGAAAAAAATCAACGTTAGAGAAGGTACCGTCCAAGGATCGACAAAAACGCAAACACTGCGAGATTTGGTGATGCCTTCGAAACAACGTCCCTTGCGCACCCTTTTCCTCGCGGTCGGCCTCTGCCTCACAAGCCCCGTTAGCGCCGCCCCTCCCGAATTCGAGGTCGAGGTCTATTCTGACAAAGTTCAAAACCCCACCGCCATCTGCTTTGACGACCAGGGCAGGCTCTACGTCACCGAGACCTTCCGCTGGGGGAATGGGGTCGAGGACAACCGTAACCACACCTACTGGATCATGGACGACCTCGCCTCGGAGACCAACGAGCAGCGCGTCGCCTACTACTACCGCTACGCCAGCGAGAAGCTCGGCGATCCGGACTATTTCACCAAGGAGAGCGAGCGGGTCGTCGTCTTGAGCGATGCTGATGGCGACGGCAAGGCCGGGGCACCGAGCGTGTTCGCTGACGGATTCAACGCGGCTGAGGACGGGCCCGCGATCGGTTTGCTCGCCGATGATCAGGGCAAGATCTTCCTCGCCAACATCCCGCACGTCTGGTTACTCGAAGACAAAGATGGCGACCTCAAGGCCGACACACGCGAAAAAATCGTCAGCGGATTCGGAGTCAAGACGAGCCTCAGCGGACACGACCTCCACGGTCTCGCCTGGGGACCTCACGACGGAAAACTCTATTTCTCCATGGGCGACCGTGGCTACAACATCACCAGCAAGGAAGGGAGAGTGTTCAAGAACACCAACTCCGGAGGTGCCTTCCGCTGCAATCCCGATGGGTCAAACCTCGAACTCGTCTACCACAACTTGCGCAACCCGCAGGAGATCGCCTTCAACGAATTCGGCGACCTGTTCACCGTCGACAACAACTGCGACCAGGGGGACTCCGCACGCGTCTGCTACCTGATCGAGGGCGGCGACGCCGGCTGGACCCTCGGGACGCAGGCGCTCACCACCTACTCCGACTTTATCCAAGACGGCGGCATGGAGCAGCGGCCGAACTGGCTTGTGGAGGGACACTGGAAGACACGATTCAAGGGCCAGCCCGCGTGGATCATGCCACCGATCGCCCACCTCACCAACGGCCCGTCGGGGATGGTTTTCAACTCCGGCACGAGCATGCCTGGGCGCTACCAGAACAACTTTTTCGTGTGCGATTACAAAGGTGCACCCAACGTCTGCTTCCTCTACTCGTTTCGCGTGAAGCAGGAAGGTGCTGGCTATGTCATGGAAGATGCCCACGTTTTCCACAACGGCGTCCCGAACACCGACGTGGAGATCGGATATGACGGGAAGATCTACGTGGCTGATTTCGGCGGTGGCTGGAAACGCACCGACAAGGGCAACATCTACACGCTATTCGATCCGAAAGGCATCGAACGGGAAGCGGTCAACGAGACCAGCGAACTTTTCAGTAAAGGTTTCCCAGAAGATTCCGAGGCACTGTTGGCGCTGCTGTCCCACGAGGACATGCGCGTCCGCATGCGCGCGCAGTTCAACCTCGCCAAGCAGGGAAAATTACAGGCTGACCGACTGCTCGACATTGCCAGGTCAGGCAACCTCCATGCAGTCTGGGCACTCCGCCAAATAGGCGCTGGTGAACACCTCATGAACGCACTCGAGCAGGGCGGAGACGAGCTGCGCGCACAGATTTTCCGGGCACTCGGCGACATCAATTATGCACCGGCCACCGAACTCCTGCGCATCAGCATCCATGACAAATCACCGCGTGCGCGCTGCTTCGCCACCATCGCCGCCGCCAAACTAGGCGATCGGATGGCGATCCCGAGTGTCATCGAACTACTGCGCAAGAACGACAACAGAGATCTCAACGAACGCCACGCAGCGATCTACGCCCTCGAGCACCTGATGACCGACCAAGACTCAACAAATTACATCAATGACAAGTCCTCCGCGGTGCGCCTCGGCGTGCTCCTCGCCATGCGACGCCAGCTCAACCCGCGGGTTGCCGATTTCCTCGACGACACCGATCCAGCCCTCGTCACGGAGGCGATCAGCGCCATCAACGATCTAGACATTCAAGCAGCAGTCCCAGCACTCGCAGATTTTTCAAAGCGCCTGAGCGGCAAAGGCCATGGCAAAGCGCCCAAGCTTAGCGAGCCAGTCTTCCGTCGTATCATCAACGCCAACGTACGCGCCGGAAAACCAGAAAACGCCGCCAACCTCGTCGCCCTCGCAGCGAATCCACAGCTGGCAAACAAGTGGCGCTCACTCTGCTTACTCGCGCTCGAAACTTTCGCCGCGCCACAGCCGATCGACCCCACGATGGGCATCTACCGCCCGCTAGAGAAACGCGCTCCCACCGAGATCCGCGCAGCGATCGAACTGCCGATCCTAGCACTATTCCAGAATGCCACCGGCGAGATCGCCGCCGGCACCACCCGCGTCATCACCACCTACGAGATCGTCCTCGACCCGCAGCTGCTCACCCACCGGATCCTCGACTCGCGCCAACCGGAACCAATGAGGATCGCCGCCCTGCAGCAACTCGCCTCGAATCGAGAGTTCACCGACAAGTCCGTCTTCCGCGACGCCCTCGCCGACTCGGCCGGAGCCCTGCGCGCCTGTGCCGCGAAACTGTGGTCAGAGCGCTTCCCTGCCGATCGCCTAGAGGTGATCGACGCCCTCCTTTTGCAGACCGGAGACAGCGACCTGCGCACCGCCTACAGCCTTCTCTCAATCGACAAATCCGCAGGGTCAAGCGAGCGACTCGCCGGCCAGCTCGAAGCCCTCAAGAACGGGACGCTATTCCGCACCGTCCACCTCGACCTCTACGAAGCGATCGAGGCGCAGGCCGATGCCGCCCTTATCGAAAAACTCGATGGCATCGATCCGTTTCAACTGACACGAGAGGGTGGCGATCCGCTGCAGGGACGCAAGGTTTTCGAAAACCAGGGGATCTGCCTCAAGTGCCACACAGCACTACGCGGCGACGGCGACGCCGGCCCACCGCTTGGCACCATCGCCCGACTGCGCCGCGACGATGAACTCCTAGACTCGCTGCTGAACCCCAGCGCCACCATTGTTCCAGGCTACGGCATTGCCACCATCACCCTGAAGGACGATACCGCCATCGTTGGCAGCTCGATTGAAGAGACTGACACGCAGCTCATCCTCAAAGACGCCAGCGGAGCAATGAAGGAGATCCCCCTGACGAACATCAAAAGTCGAAGTGCAGAAATCTCTGCCATGCCCCCGATGTTCACCACCGGCATCCTCTCGAAACAGGATCTCCGCGACGTCATGGCGTTCTTGAAATCTTTGCAGTAGAGCGGGAACCAGTAGGTCTCACAGAGTTCCGCCAGCGCGCGTTCGGCACGCTCGTCTCCAGCCCACACATCCAGCGCGTCACGGGAAAGTTCCCGCGGCCGTCGACGACAAATTCGTTGCTCACGCTGCTACCAGACCGGGCAGCGATCGATTCGCCAACCGCCATTTGCACCGCCTCCTATCTGTGGGAAGATGCCCGCCTGTCCGCGTCCCCAGCCGTGCCTCCAAAATGAAAGACGACACCCAACGCCCGCGCTTCCAACGCTCGGCAATGCTCGCCATCGCCGCCATCGTCACCCTACTCGCTGGGATCACGGTCTACAGCCTCTTCACTGCAGGGCAGAAGCTGACAGACGGCCTGGTTTCAGTCGACGAGTTTCGTGAGAGCCGGGCGAACTTTGCTGTGGACGAATTTGATCTCGATCTGGTAACGGGAGACCTCGCCGTGGCGAAGGCGTTTCTCGATGAACAAGGCTACCCTACCTACCTCGCCCCCCCGATCACACTGACCGATTTCAACGGCACGGGATGCAAAACCATCGATTGGGAAGGACACAAGATCAGTCTCATCTGTTTCGTCAATGCCGATCGCCACTTGGTCTACCTGTTCATCATCGGACGCGAAGCGCTCAGCGATCTCGAATCCCTCAGCACCCTGCCCGGATCGATCGTAATCCACCACGGGCGCCAGACCGGTGGCTGGCTCGGTAGCGATCACCTCTTCCTGCTCGTCAGCTCATTGCCAGGGGTCAAGATTCCGACGATCAAGGACTAAGGCTTCGACAAGTCTAGACCGTCGGGTGTTCGCCGGAAGATTTGAGCGCTGGCGTTGTTGGCGAAACGTCGAAGATGCCTATCTACCCCGTGTTCGCCGCCCAGCCATCCATCAAATCTTATTCGCCGCGCAGTCCACCGTTTAGACTTTTCGAAGCACAAGCGCTTCACCTCATCAGACTCGGCAGCGCGGAGGCGAGCCATTTTCCTCCTTGAATCAGCGTCTGGGAGGAAGTTAGATTCCACATCATGAAGATCGCCTCCACGCTGTTACTATTCGTCGCCTCCACCCTCACACCACTCTCAGCCGAGGACTGGCCAAATTGGCGCGGACCAAGCCAAAACGGCATCTCCAGTGAAAAGGGTCTCAACTTCGACTGGCCGGAAGACGGGCCGAAACTCGTCTGGCAAGTAGATGGTTGCGGCAAAGGCTACGCCAGCGTCTCCGTCTCCCAGGGCAACATTTTCACGATCGGCAACAAGAACGGCGGCGAACACCTCACAGCCTTCGATGAGAAGAGCGGCATGGAACTCTGGTCGACCAAGTTCGGCACCTCCGGCCACAGCAACGGCACCCCTACCGTCGACGGCGACTTCGTCTACGCCATCGGCCGCGATGGCGACCTCATCTGCTGCAAGACCAGCAACGGTGAAATCGTTTGGCAGAAACGGTTCGACAAAGACTTCGGTGGAAAGATGATGTCCGGCTGGGGCTACAGCGAGTCCCCGCTCATCGACGGTGACCACCTGATCTGCACCCCCGGCGGCAAGGACAACATGATCGTCGCCCTCGACAAAAAGACCGGCGAGAAAATATGGGGCAGCAAGTCCGGCGATGACGGGGATCGCGGCAAGGACGGCGCCGGCTACTCCACGGTCGTCATCTCCGAGGCAGCCGGGGTGAAACAGTACATCCAGCTCACCGGGCGCGGCATTATCAGCGTGCGCGCCAAAGACGGCCGGCAACTGTGGAACTACAACCGCATCGCCAACAACACCGCCAACATCCCGACCCCGATCGTCACCGGTGATCATGTCTTCTGCTCGACCGGCTACGGCACCGGCTCCGCCCTCCTCAAGCTATCCAAAAAAGGCGCCACTGGAGTCAAAGCGGAAGAGGTCTATTTCCTCGAAGCCGACACCCTGCAGAACCACCACGGCGGCATGATCCGTATCGGCAAACACATTTACACTGGCCACAAGCACAACAACGGTTTCCCGATCTGCGTCGACATCACCACTGGCGACATCATCTGGGGCGGCGACGAACGTGGACCAGGCAGCGGCTCCGCCGCGATTACGGCAGCCGACGGCCACCTGATTTTCCGCTACCAGAATGGCATCATCGCGCTGATCGAGGCGACACCAGACGGTTACAATCTGAAGGCCCAGTTCAAGCCGGTGCACCAAGAGAAAGAGAGCTGGGCACACCCGGTCATCGCCAACGGGAAGCTCATCTTGCGCGAGCAGGACAAACTCATGTGCTACGACCTCAGCAAGTAGCCCGGGCTTCTAGCCTCGCCAGCGCGCCGGACTAATCCAGCACAGTCACGATCTCCGTCTTCACCGAATTCGCAATAAAGCAGCCCTCATGCGCCTTGTGGTGCAGCTGCTCGAGCTGTTCCCGAGAAACCTCCACTCCGTCAGCGAACACCGTCACAGGGCGCAACTCCACCCGCGTGACCACCGGCTTCTTCGTCTCCGGATCCTTCTCTAGGAATGCGACGGCCTTGTCGCTGTAGGAATCTACCGTCAGCTTCTGCATCGAAGCCAATGCAAGGAACGTCAGCGCGTGACAGCTCGACAAGGAAGCCGCATAGGCAGCCTCCGGATCCACGCAACCCCCGTCACCCTGGAAATCGACCGCCGCGGAAGCCCTCACGACCTCCCCGTTATCAAACTTCCAAGTGTGGTTGCGCGAATATTCTTTGTAGGAGAAACCTTCGGTCTCCCGCTTCCAGTCCAGTTCTACTCGGTGTTCTGACATAATGATGGCAACGTGGGCGTCCCACCCGCATCAAGCCAGCAAAAAAATAATCACTCTCCCGCCCGCGTCTGCAAAATCATGATCTTCTGCCAGATCTTGCGCGACAGGCCGGTCGTCGGGTCTTCGATCTCGTTCACCGTCGCATCTTGAAACCGGCGCAGTTAGAGTGACGCCAACTTGCCAGTGAACGACAACATCGCCAGATCGTTCAGCCCAGCTTCGAGGACTGAAATAAAAGTTGTCAGCTCGAACACGCCCTGGTGCGGCTTCAGATTGGTGAGCAACACGCCAACGCCCAGCACCAGTGTGGCAACGACAAAAAACGTCAACCCGCGCACCAGCCAGATCGGGCGCCCGATCCACTCCATTCTCTCGCGACCGAGCTTGCCGATCTCCACCAACTCGCTAGCCACCCCCGACAGGCCCGGACTCGGGAACCGCTCACTAACCCGCAACGACAGCCCGGAGATCGTCTTAAGCAACTTGTCTGGATCCAGTTCATAATACCGTCGCCGGCTATCGGATGATTGTGCCATCGCCTCTACCTTCAGCAAAGCAGGAGAAACCTCAACCCGAGAAAAAAATCTGCGAGATCTGCAAAATCTGCGGTTTGTTTCCCATTCCTGACAATTTCCTGACAAACGTCTTACCCGCCACTGACGAAGCCTCCTCGCACCGCACCTAGTTTCCAACCATGAAACTAATACCGTTCCTAACTCTAGCTGTATCCACCCTAGTCGCAGCCCAGCTTCCTGCCAAGCAGGTCGCCGTCGACGTCTCCATGGCGCAACCCGTCATGGCTGCCAGCGATCAACTCCAGACCACCACCATCAAGGTCGGCCTCACCGGATTCGAACTTCCACGCGATGGCAAAGACCGCGCGCCGGTCAACGTCGCCATCGTGCTCGACAAGTCGGGTTCGATGAGCGGTGAAAAGCTCGCCTATGCCAAAGACGCGGCCAAGATGGCCATCCAGCGCCTCGGCAGCAACGACATCCTCTCCATCATCACCTACGACCACAATGTCGAAGTCCTCGTCCCCGCCACCAAGGTGACCGACAAGGGCGCGATGCTCGCCGCCATCGACCGCATCCGCATCGGCGGCAACACCGCGCTTTTCGCTGGCGTCGCGAAAGGTGCCGACGAGATCCGCAAGTTCCTCGACGGCCGTCTCGTCAACCGGGTGATCTTGCTCTCCGATGGCCAAGCCAACGTCGGACCGAGAAGCCCCGGCGCCCTCGGCAATCTCGGCGCCTCGCTCGCCAAGGAGGGCATCGCCGTCACCACCATCGGTCTCGGCAACGGTTACAACGAAGACCTCATGTTCGCACTCGCAGAGAAGAGCGATGGCAACCACACCTTCGCCGAGAACCCGAAGATGCTCGCCGAGGCCTTCGACACGGAGTTTGGCGACATCCTCACCGTCGCCGCCCAAGAGGTGCTAGTGAAGATCAATTGCGTCCCAGGCATCCGCCCGGTACGCGTGCTCGGCCGCCAGGCAGAAATCGCCGGCCAGGAAGTCAGCGTCATGCTCAACCAACTCTACAGCAAACAGGAGAAATACATCCTGCTGGAGGTAGAGATCCCTGCCACTCTCGCTGGTAAGACCCGCGACATCGCCAAAGTCGAGATCAGCTACGCCAACATGTCCACCAACACCACCGATGAGATCAGCAGCAAGGTCGCGGTGCGATTCTCCGAATCAAAGAAGGAGATCGACGCAGAGACCAACCGCGAAGTCATCGTCGCCAGCACCATGCAGATCGCCAACCTCGAAAATGAGAAAGCGATGAAACTCCGCGACGCCGGCAAGGTGGAGGAAGCGAAAAAGATCCTGCTCCTCAATGCCGCTGCGTGCATCCAGGCCGGCACCAAGTGGGGCGACGATGAGATCGTCCAGTTCGGCACCAACAACCGCATCGACGCAACCAACCTTGATGGGGCAGCCTGGAATGCCACCCGCAAGGCGATGCGTGCCGACCAGTACAAAAACGCTTCCCAACAACAGCGCGGATACAACTCGAGAGTGAATCCCGAAACGAACCAAAAAATTCCAGCCACAAAATAACTTTTTCAGAATTCAGACTAGTTGAAGGGCGGGGCGCAAACTCCGCCCTTCACTCGTAAATTCGATTTAAAAATCGAATCCCAAAATCCAAGCCACACTTGAAACCCAAACTCATCATCATCTTCCTACTCCTGGTGCTCAGCCCGCTAGCCTTGCTGGCGTGGCTCGGGTTCCGCGCGGCAGCCGATGAGCAATCCCGCGTCCAATCCACCATCACCGAAGCCTACGCCAACCAGCTAACCAGCCTGCGCAGCCTCATCCACGAGACCATCACCGATCGCGAGCGCGAATTCTCGCAACTCCTCAACCCGACCACCGTCAGCCGCACACCCGCCCTGCGAAACCTCGTCCGCACGCAGCGTTTCGTCCGCCAGGCTTTCGTGATCACCGCCGACGGAAAATTCTTCCACCCCCCACTAAACGAATCCCTACGAACCGAGACCGAAAGCGGATTTTTTGACCGCACCAACTCCATCTGGCTCTCCGGCGAGAGATTTACCAACCAGGGTGAGAGCAATTGGAAAGCCCTAACGCAAAACCTCCCCAACCCGGCCCAAACCGAATACACCCAATCGCTACAGGACGACGAGGCTTACGTCAGTCAGCAACAGGCCATCGAACAGACGCCGGCTCAATACTCGAGTGCCGCCCCGACCAACTTCACCACCGATCAGGGCTGGTACACTTGGTTCCACGGCGACGGCGCCCAGATCATCTTCTGGCAGCACTTCCCCGACACCAACACCACTGCCGGAATCGAAGTCGACCGTGAAGCTCTCATGGCAGAAGTCATCGCCAAACTCCCCACCGACACCGGTGCCGGCACCGGCAGCATCGTCCTTACCGACGCCAGCGCCCGCCCAATCTACCAATGGGGCGGGGCCGAGCCAGCTGCAGGCGCCACGCCAGATGCCAGTATCCCACTGTTCGCACCTCTCGGTATGTGGCACGTCAACCACCACGCCGACGGCACGGTCACGGGCGGCATGAGCAACAAGCTCTTGCCACTAATCGCCAGCGTCACCGCCGCAGCATTCGCGCTCCTAGCGCTCGCCATCTACTTCTATCGCGAAAACTCCCGCGAGATGCGCATTGCCGCGGAGAAAGTCAGCTTCGTCAATCAGGTCTCCCACGAGCTCAAAACCCCACTCACTAACATCCGCATGTATGCCGAGCTGGCCGAGCAAAAACTTCCCGAACAGGACAACGGCGCCCAGCGCTGCCTCGACATCGTCGTCAACGAGAGCCAGCGACTCAGCCGCCTGATCGGCAACGTCCTAACATTCGCAAAACCCAAAGCCCAGCAACCGAACGCCACCCCCAACATCCCCGACGATCTCATCCGCGAGACCCTTGACCATTTCCGCCCAGCACTCGCCGCCCAGAAAATCGAAATCGACTTCCAGCTTGGAGCAAAACAACCAGCCAACATCGACCCCGACTTCCTAGAGCAGATCCTCGGCAACCTCCTCAGCAACGTCGAAAAGTACGCAGCCTCCGGAGGACACCTGAGAATCACCAGCACGCAGTCCAAGATAGAAACCACCATCACCGTCGCCGACCAGGGACCCGGGATCCCAAAAAACCAGCGAGGCAAGATCTTCCGCCCCTTCCACCGCCTCAGTAACAAAAACAGCGACGGAGTCAGCGGCACCGGCATAGGCCTCACCATCGCCAGAGACCTAGCAAGGAAACACGGCGGCGACCTAACCCTATCAGAATCCAAAACCACCCCAGGCTGCTGCTTCACCCTCACACTCAGGACGACCTTAACCAAAAGAACTGCGTGATCTGCGGTCAACCCCCGAAGCCTCCAGCCACTCGCCAAACATGAAAGTCCTAATCGCCGAAGACGACCCCAACACCCGCGCCGGGCTAGAAGAAATCATCTCCTCCGAGGGCTACGAGACCCACGCGGCCTCCAACGGATCGCAGGCACTCGCACTCTTCAAAGAGCACAACCCGGACGTCGTCTGCCTCGACATCATGATGCCCGAACTCAGCGGCTATGACGTCTGCAAAGAGATCCGCAAGACCCACCCGCTCACCGGCATCCTCTTCATCAGCGCCAAATCCGAAGAGATCGACACCGTCCTCGGACTCGAGCTCGGCGCCGACGACTACATCGTCAAACCCTTCGGCGTCAAAAGCGTGATCGCTAGGATCCGCGCCGTCACCCGACGGGTCATCGCCTCGCGTAACACCCACTTGAAACAAGCGCGCACCGTTGATTTTTTCATGACCGACCTGCGCATCGCCCCGGAAGAACTTCGCGCCTACCGCGACGAAATCGTGGTCGAACTAAGCCTGCGCGACCTACAGATCCTCACCCTCCTCCACCGCGAACGCGGCAAGGCTGTCGACCGCGACACCCTGTTTGAAAAGTGCTGGGACTACAACTTCATCCCCAACAGTCGCTGCCTAGACCAGCACATCAGCCAGCTGCGCAAACGCATCGAGCTCGATCACCGCTCGCCGCAGATTATCAAAACCGTGCACGGGGTAGGCTACCGCTACGAATGATCAACCAGCGCCTCAGCATCGACCTTTCGGTTATCCCGAGCGATGAATAGAGCCAGCAGGATCGGGCTGGCACAAACAGCGACAGCCCCCAGCCACCAGATCAAGATTGCCGTGAAGAATGGCAGAACCAACGCCAGCAAAATTGCAGCAACTGCCGGGACACGACCCCAGAGCAGAATCGCCACAATCAAACCAACGATGACCCCATAAAAGAACATCCTGAAGACTCAGCGCAATCATCGCGGACTTTAACGAAGATCAACATTCCCCCTGAGTTCGCCGCCGCCCGGGGTTACGTATTTTTCGCCTCCGCTACTGCATTGACGCGGCCTCGTCTCCTCGCTAATCTGGTGGGAGTAAAGAGATGATAGTGAAGCGGCAACTGATAATGATGATGTTTGGCGCGTTGGCTTGGCTCAACACGGACTGCGCCCAGGCCAGCGACGAACTGGTGAAGATTGAGGCAAAATTCACCTCAGCTAGGGAGAAGCTCGACGCCCCCTTTTCCCAACTGCTCACTGGCTACAAGAGGATGCTCGGCAACCTACAAAAACAGTTCGGTGAAAACGGCAACCTCAACGGTGTCCTCACCGCGAAAGCTGCGATTAAAGCAGGCGAACCTGAAGCAGAAAAACTTTCTTCTGTCACTGAGATCGCGGAGGCTCAGCAACTGTATTTCGCAGAGAAGCAGAAGCGGCTCGGCAAGAAGGAGAAAGATCTCACCAAATTGCGCAGCGCCTACCTCACCAACTTGACCAAACTACAAGAGCAACTCACAACCGCCGGCCTGACGACCGACGCCGAAGAGGTGATTTCACGTATCAAGGAACTCAAGGCAACGATCGAAGCCGCCGCCCCACCACCACCTGCCTCGATCGGGAGCGCTGTGGGCGGCGACCTTGTATTAAGCGGGCGATTCTACGCCAAAGTCGATGACGCAGCCAGCTTCTACGTGAACGGCGAGTCCGTCCACAAAGCCAAGCTTGGCAACTCCAAGTCCGACATCACCGAACTCAAAATCGGCGACATCGTCGTCTTCAGCGTGCACAACCATGCTGGAGTGAAGTGCTTCCAGACCATGTTCATGTCCGAGGATGAAAAATATGTCGTCAGTTTCGCGGCAGAAGACCTGCGGGTAATCCCTGACGGCACCAAAGAGCGCGTCGTTTCAAAAGGCGAACTTAGCAAGATCAAAGAGTTCGCCAACGCACGCACTTATGAGGGTGAACCGAAGTTCCCCTGCGAGCACGAATCGGAATACGTATGGGAGCACGGCAACAACGCCATTCTCGCAACCATCATCACGGAACAGATGATTAGCTCCGCACGCGGGGTGAAATAACCCTTCAGCAGCGAGCTTGACGGGCGCGTGCCTACCGCTGAGACTCGGGGTCATGAACCCTACCCGTTGCTTTGCTCTCGCAGCCACCACGCTGACATTTTTCACCATCGCCGCTAGCCAATCGCTGGCCCGCGAGTATTACGAACTACGCACCTACCGGCTCAAATCAGAGGCGAAAGCAGCAGCCTTCGACAAGACTTTCGGGCCTGCAATCGTCGAGGCGATGGAGGCGGCAGCGGTCGGCCCAATCGGAATTTTCAAGCCGACTGAATCCAAAGACACCGACAAAGGGGAGGTGTTGCGCTACGTTCTCGCGCCCTACAAATCGATCGAAGAATGGGCAGGCATCAGCGACCGGCTCAAGGAGAACGGAGCCATCTGGGAACCAGCGCTGGAATTCCTGATGGCATCGAAAGCCGACACCAACTACTCGCGCATCGACTCGATGTTGCTGGTGGCTTTCGATGGAATGCCGAAGCTGAAACTTCCAGCAAAACCAAAAGATGCAGACGCCCGTCACTTTGAAATCCGCACCTACGAGAGCCACAGCATCGTCAAGGGCGCATTGAAGGTTGAGATGTTCAACGAGGGCGAACTCGACATCTTCAAGAAGACTGGGCTCGATGCG
>JBLHKE010000113.1:0-14079 GCA_047619485.1 Verrucomicrobiales bacterium
CCGCCCCCCCCCCCCCCCCCCCCCCCCCGCCCCGCCCCGCCCCCCCCCCCCCCCCCCCCCCCCCCCCGCGGGCCGCGCGGGGGCGCGACTCGTTTGGCATGAGCGGTCAACGGTTCAGAGTCCGTCGTGACTTCGCCGCAACCGTCCGACATGCTTGTAGATGGTTGAGTTGGGCGCAGAGACCGCTCGACGCCTGCGCCGATCGGTCTCTGGCTGATGAAGATGTATTAGCGGCGGCGCCGCAGCAGCGTCGCAAGGCCGCAGCTGATCACGAGCAGGGAACTAGAAGGTTCCGGGATTGCGTTGCCGACCCAAACCTCCACGTTCCTGATGTCGTAGGTATTGGCATTCGGTCCGAAGGTCCAGTCCGGGGAGTTTCCGTTTGGCCCGTTCGCTGGCTGGTCGCCGATGCCGCTGCCGCCGTTGCGGGTGATGCCGAATACGGTGGTGCCTGCGCCATCGGTGAAATCCGGAGCGGTGCCAGCTAGATGGAAGACTTGGAAAGAGCCATGGCCGAAGTTTGTGGTGCCATCGTTGCTATCCTTCCAGTCGAACAAGCCGTCATTTGAGTTGTACTGACCTGCGCCGTTGTTGTTGTAGTTGCTGGCCCAGAACTCGACGATCCCGTTTTGTCCTGTGACGCCATTGAGGGTCGCAAGGTTCGCGTGGTTCGATTCGATGTTGAGGTTGGTGACCAGCGTGCCCTGCTCGACGATGTTAGTACCCGACTTGGGGACGCCGACGAGCAGCGGGTCTGAATTGAAGGTGTCCATCGATGCCCATGCCCATTGCGTGGCACCAGCCGCTCCAAATTCGACATAGTAAGCCACCCGTGTGAACGAGCCTATCGCGATGGAGCCTGAATTATCGACGGTGTAGGCGTCCTCAAAGTCGAACTGGCCGTCGTCGACCGCGTACAGTTGCTGCATCCCTTGCCGTTCGGAAGCAGAGACGTCCAAGATGACGGAGGCACGCGCAGCCTGTTGAGTGGCGACGACACTGGCCAATACCAAAAAGGGGGTGAGGAATTTGACTTTTTCTTTCATGTGTTTCGTTGGCTTGAGCGAGTTTTATCAGGGCGGGGGGTGGTTGGTTTAAATGTCTATTTTCCCAAGCTACTTAATAAAGAGAAAATCCGGCATTACTTCTTGCTTCATCCTGCCAAAATATTGCAAATTCCTGTCGAAGCCCTGCAATCCATCCCCCCCGCGCCCTCCGTTCTCCCCCACGCAAATGCCGACCAGCCACTCATTACAGAGCGATTTTTACAATCGCCTCGGCTCTTGGCAGAATCTCGGTGCGCTTTACGATGCGTTGCCGTCCGTGCTGTATTTTGTCAAAGATCGCGACAGGCGGTTTATTTCTGGGAACCAAGCGAGTTGCGAGCTCCTGTGTGGCGGGTCGCTAGACCGGATGATTGGGGAAACTGACGCGAGCTTCTTCCCGCCGGAATTGGCCGATCAGTTCATGCTCTGTGATGAGCAAGTCCTCACCAGCGGAGAGCCGCTGATCGCGCATCCCGAGATGATCTGCGATCGGGACGGTCACCCTGAATGGTTTGTTACGAACAAGCAGCCACTCTTCGATCTCAGTGGGGAGATCATCGGTCTCGCTGGTCTCTGCCAGCCCCTGACCGAGCATCCCAGACACGCCATCTCAAACGCGGGACTACGCGAGCTGGTGACCTACCTTGGCGAGCACCAAGACCGGGTCGTGAGCGTCCGAAAAATGTGTGGGATTGCTAGGATGTCGGAGCGGCAACTCTATCGGCAGTTTGATGCCGCATTTCATACAACACCGGTGAGGTTCGCGCTGTCAGCGCGCTTGCATGGCGCCCGCCGCGCTCTGGTCTCCACTGACCAGCCGATGTCCGAAATCGCCCTCAGATTCGGATTCTGCGACCAGAGCGCCCTCACCAATCAGTTCAAATTCGCGTTCGGGGAGACCCCCTCCAGCTACCGACGAAGATCGGGCGATCGTCGAGGGAACGCTACGCCGCGCCGCGGGGAGTGATGTCGCTGCGGCATCGCGACCTGACCGGCTCATGAGGGAGGTGACGCCGAAATTTGATCCTTACTTCGCGGCTTTCTCGTCGAGCCGGAACTCGTGGATCCCGTTGGTGCTCGATTCTAGGGTGTCGAGCTCGAGGCGGATGGCCGTCGTTTCTACGGGGTCGAATTCGACACGGTTGAAACGGTCGGGCGCCACCCGATAGTCGTCTCGAGCGTTGACCGGATGGAATTTTCCTGCGGCATCGCGCCATCTGATTCGCCATTCCTTGGGTGGGGTGATACTACCCTGTTCGCCCTCGTTATACCAAAACACCTCGCCGGCGGTCACCGCACGTTTGTCTGGAAATTCGTAATGCAACTGCTCGGTGGTTCCACGCTGATTCCAGTAGGTGAAGTGCGGCATCCTACTAGCATTCGATCTCGACCATGGTCATGATCTCCGGTGCGTCCTCCGCAACGGCATCGAACAAATAGGCGGCCCCTGCGCTGTCGGCACTATTGTTCGCCTGCCCGGCGCCTGGTGCACCCGCTTCGCCTGAAGCTCCAACCACGATCATATCCCCAGAGACACCGACCGCCCTGCCGAAGCCGTCTCCACTACCAGTGTTCGACGCTTTCAAGTATGCGTGATGACTCCAGACCGAACCACTCCTAACAAAGACATACGCCGCGCCCGAGAAAGCTGCGCCGTCATTGTCGTCGCCGTTCACCCGCGTAGAAGCGCCCGACTCCGTGTCCGCGCCGACCACGATCGTATCCCCCGAGAGTGCCGCACGCCCAAAATAGTCACCGGCTCCTGCATTCGAGGCTTTGATGAACGCCTGTTGAACCCAAGTTCCACCACTCCGAACGAAGACATACGCTGCACCGGATCCCGGCATATCATCGTTCATTCGGTCGCCTCCACCGGTCGCCGGATTGCTGTCTTTCTCACGTGGGGGGGGAATGCGACGATCACCTATGACACTTGGGGGGCGATTCTCAGGAACAAGCGGTGGAATCTGCTTCCAGCTTTCGACAAGAAGCCTCTGGGGCCGCTGACCATTCTGGGCAGGGAATACAATGGCCGTATCCGTCAGGCCTTGGCGATGTCCAAGGAGAAGGGCTGGTTCAAAAGCCGCGAAACGTTTTTGGAGAATCAGGCCGAGTTCACGGAGACGATCAACCAAGCGTGCGACGGCTACAACGACAAGCTCGCGAAATTCCTTAAGGACGATCCCGGACTCAAGCGCGAGTACGACATCACTTCGGTGCAACGGAACAAGATCTTCTTAGACAATCCGGCCGGCGCCGATGGCCCTGGAATCGTGCTCTGCGGCATCGGTCATTATCACGATCTAGTCGCCCAACTCAACGAGGGGGAGACCTCTTACATCGTCGCTGTTTCAGCAGGCATGGATTGGCCTCCCACGGAGAAAAATGATGAGCAAATCTTCAACGACATGAGGAGCTTGGGCTGCCAATTGAAAGAGGTGAATCTTGGGTTCGGCGACGGCGGAGCAGCCAAGATCAAGTTTCCGATCGATTAGCTGGTGGAACTGGAGGTGTGGATTCGTTGGCAGGTTGCGCTCGGGTTCGGCTGATCCGAACTCACTTTTCTGTGCGGATTTATTTTGGGCAGCGACGACACAGGGGCTCGCCTAGGCGACTGGGTAGTGCTTGAACCACAAATTTCTTGTGACGTTTCAGGCGGGCTGATAAAAGTGACGCAGTGCTTTTCGGTAAATTCTCAAAGGAAATCAATACTCAGTCCTTGGGATTTCTGTTTGCTTGGGGGCATTCTCTCCGGGGACGTCGATCGAGATCGGGCAGATTGATTTGTGCGGCGCTTCTCCTCTTCGCCAGCTGCGCCAAAAATGTTTCCAATGAGGATGCTGCTTGGGGATATGGGACTCGACAGGCTGAGGCTGAATCGGCGCGCAGCTCAACTGATCTGATCGTCACTCTGAGGCACGGGGTGGACCCTCGGGGATTTGCGCAAGCGCGCGGATTGAGATTGAAACACACGACCAAGAGCGATCCCCAAACGCATGTCTTCACTGCAAAGTCATCTGGTAGCGCGGACCGTGTTTTGGCGAAGCTTCGAGCCGACCCTTCTGTCAGGGGCGCCTATTTAAACCGGATTTCACACAACAAGCCAACACGGTAGCGTCGAACTACTAAGAAATGAAAACCACAAAAGAGACGAAGGCTCAATTAGGACATCGGCGAAAGAACCGCTACCTGCTGCTCCTGTCCTTAGCCTGGCTGATCCTAACTGTGCAGCAAACGGTTGTGAACGGGCAATCGGAGCCATCTAGTTCCGAGCCCTCCACCAAGCCGGGTAAGCCCGGTGCAATCGCCTCAGAGCCAGGTGATGGCAGCCAGAAGTTCAGCGCCCATTTGATCATCAAACTCGTTCCGGGCAAAGGTGCGATCGATTTTTCAAGGGCGTGGGGGTTGAGCTTAAAGCGGACGATGTTGAGTGACCCGGACATGCACGTATTCAAAGCACCGACGATCGCCAAAGCGCGTGCGATCATGACCGCGTTGCAGGGGCAGGCTGCGGTGGTCGCTGCGTTCTACGACTACCCATCTCAGAACGAGTTGACCGCCTTCGTTCCCGACGACCCCTACTTCAATAACGGGAATCCACAGGGCTGGCCCGGCCAATGGCACCTCGTCTACGGGGCTCGCCCGGAGTTGGACGCGAATGTCCAAGGTGCCTGGAACCGAGATATCACGGGTGCCGGTGTCCTGATTGGAATCTGTGATGATGGTGTCGATACCGCGCACGAGGATCTGAGTCCGGGATACACCTCCGCAGACAGTTATGACTTCGCCAGCAACGATCGTTTTCCGGATCCAGTGCGCAACGGTTTCGGGTCGCAAGGCGACAACCATGGCACCTCTGTGGCTGGTGTCTCGGCCGCCCGGGGTGGCAATGGCATAGGAGTTTCTGGAGCGGCGCCGCTGGCGAGCATTGCTGGAATCCGCCTTCCCTTCGATGGCTCGGGCAGCATCTCCGCCTTCGTCGATGGTGTGAAGTACCATAGCTTCGGGGCTAATAAGAACATCCGCGTCAAGAACCATAGCTACGGGATCGGCGCCCCGTATATCGGCAACGGCGCAGAACGTTTCGCCGCGGCAGAATCGGCGTCAGCCGGCACGATCCACTGTTATTCCGCCGGCAACGAGAGGGGACAGCTCGGCCAGGACTCGAACAAGAAGGACTCGCAGAGTAGTCCAGACGTCATCTGTGTGGCGGCGATGTCCAGCACCGGACTGTTCGCTAGCTACAGTTGTTTCGGAGCCTGCGTTTTCGTGACGGCGGGGTCGAGCAGTTTCCGCGAGGGAGAATGGGGTATCACGACGACCGACCGACGCGGAGAATTTGGTTACAATCCGGGTTCGCGAAACTCGAGCTATCCTGACCGGGATTACGCTCCAGATTTCGGTGGGACATCCTCGTCCTCCCCCCTGGTTGCCGGAGTCATGGCGCTCGGCGTCCAAGCTAACCCTGCAATGGACGTGCGGATGGCTAAACACCTGCTGGTGAAAACCAGCGATGTGGTCGATCCGAACGATAGCAGCGACACCAGTGACGGAGGATGGAAGACCAACGCCGCTGGCAACAAATTCAACCAGAACTACGGGTTCGGCAATATCGATGCGGATGAGTTTACCATGATGGCAACGCAGTTCTCGGGGGTAACGTCACTGCAGACCTCAACGACTGGACGTCAGCTGGTGAATACGCCGATTCCGAATCGCGGTGAGATCAGCCGTAGCTTCGAAATTAGCCAGACAACCCCAGTCGAAGATGTGCTGGTAAAACTGGAGGTGACGCACACCTTGCGCGGAGATGTCGAAGCATTCATCGTCTCGCCGAGTGGCACCTCCAGCCGGCTCTGCATCCGCGAGCGACTTGACTTAGCGAACAACATTGACTGGACGTTTTTGAGCAACGCATTCTGGGGAGAGAACCCACAGGGCACATGGACGATCACGCTGCGTGACAACTTCTTGCTCGATACAGGAAGCTGGAACGCCTTCGAGGCGACGGTGCGCATGGGTGAACTCGTCGCTTCTGGGGGGATTGCGATCCCCTCTGTGAGCAGCTTCACCCCATCGACAGGTAATCCCGGCACGCAGATTTCGATCGCCGGCTCCAAGTTCGATCGTGCGACCGGTGTGTCATTCGGCAATACCCCGGCTGTGACATTCAGCGTCGATTCGGCGACGCGCATCCTGGCGACGGTGCCTACCGGAGCTCAGACTGGACCGGTGCGCATCAGCAACGTCGCGGGGACAGGCAGCAGTGCGCAGATCTTCACGGTGACCGACGAGCCCTCCATTACCAGTTTCTCTCCCACGGCGGGCTCAGCAGGGACGTCTGTCAGGATCGACGGCGCAAACCTGGACGCGGCCACCAGTGTAAGGTTCAACACTAGCGTAGCGAGCTTCACCATCGTCTCGCCGACGGAGCTTAGCGCCATCGTGCCCGCCGGCGCGACGACGGGTCGAATCTCAGTCATGACCCCGCAAGGCACCGCTACGAGTAGCATGAATTTCACCGTCACGACTGAGCCAGTGATCGCGGGATTCCAACCATCCACGGGAGGGGTGGGAACCAGCGTCACGATTGAGGGGAGTAATTTTTCCGCTACCACCGCCGTCCGCTTCAACGGCGTGGACGCCACCAATTTCGCCACCGTCTCGGCTTCGCAAATCACTGCCACCGTTCCAGGGGGCGCGACGAGCGGGCGCATCACGGTGATCACCGCCTCCGGAACGACGTCGAGCCCCACCGACTTCACGCTGGTCGGGATTCCAGTGATCACGGATTTTTCGCCCGCCTCGGCTCCGTTCGGTGCCTCTGTCGTGATCACCGGAGAACGATTTGCGAATGCGACGAGCGTCCGTTTCGGATCGGGCCTTGCGGATCTGTTCAGTGTTAATTCCGACTCACAGATTTCCGCGGTGGTTCCCGCGAGTGCAACTGCAGGCAAAGTGCAGGTGACTACCGCGAGTGGAACGGCGATCAGCACTGCCGATTTCAGTGTGCGAGCGAACCCGGACAACGACGGTTTTTCCACGCCCTTGGTGGTCGTCGGAGAAATGGGAGTGTCTAGCGGTTCAAACATTGCTGCGACCAAGGAACCGGGCGAACTGGATCACGCCGGGAATGCAGGAGGGAGATCGATCTGGTTCCAATGGCAGGCACCCGCCGATGGCACCTGGGTATTCGACACCCTCGGAAGCAGTTTCGATACGACCCTCGCGGTCTACCAGGGGAACGCATTGACATCTCTCACCGAGATCGCGTCAAATGATGACTCTGGCGGAGACGACTCGAACCAGACCTACACCAGTCGTCTGATCTTCGCCGCTGTGGCTGGCAGCAGCTACACCATTGCCGTGGATGGTTTCAATCCCACTCCGAGCACACCTTCGAGCGCGGAATCAGGCGGTGTCATCTTGAACTGGTCGAGAATCACCCAGGCACCTACGATTACCTCGTTCTCTCCCGCACAGGGAGCCGCAGGCACGGTGGTTCAGATTACGGGAAGTGGCTTGATCGGTGCCAGCAGCGTGCAGTTTAACGGTAGTGCCGCAAGTTTCACAGTCGAGACCGCAACGCAATTACGTGCGACAGTCCCTAGCGGAGCCACGAGCGGGCTGATCACGATTACGACGCCAGCCGGTAGTGTGACCAGTGTGAGCCCGTTTTCGGTGAGTTCGGTTGCCTCAAACGACAGTTTTGCGAGCGCCGAAACGATCGACGGTGTGACTGGCACTACGGCTGGCTCTAACAATGGGACAAGCAAAGAGCCCGGGGAACCGGCGCATGCCGGCACTCCCGGTGGCGCTTCAGTCTGGTTCTCATGGATCGCTCCCGACGCTGCAACCTACGAATTCACCACGTCCGGGAGCGACTTCGACACCCTTCTCGCCGCCTACACTGGCGAGAGTTTGTCCGAGTTGCTTGTGATCGGCAGCAATGACGATATCAACTCCTCCAATCGTGCCAGCACGATCGTCTTTCAGGCAACTGGCGGGACGACCTATCAGATAGCCATCGACGGATGGGTCGGATTGGGCGGCAATTACAATCTCAGTTGGCAGCGTGTTTCAACGGCTCCGTTGCTTACCTCGTTCACTCCCAATCGCGGTTCCCGCGAAAGCATCGTTGTGATCACAGGCGAGAATTTCAACGCGGCGACCGGAGTGAGCATTGGCGGGGCGAGCAGTGCTTATTCTGTCAATTCGAATACGCAGATCACAGCCACGATTTCCAAAAATGCAACTGCAGGCGCATCAATCATCACCGTAACAAGCCCCGATGGCACCGCTCAGAGCAATGCCGCATTCACAGTGACAGAAGCGGAGCTCAACGACAACTTCGCCAGCCCGGTCAATTTGTCTGGACTAGCGGTGATCGTGGCTGGATCCAGCACCGGCGCGGAAAAGGAACCTGGGGAGCCCAACCACGCTGGCAACACTGGCGGTAGCTCCGTGTGGTTTTCTTGGGCAACTCCCTTGAACGGCCAATTTGTTGTCGAGACCGCCGGAAGTGATTTCGATACGATCCTCGCCGTGTACTCAGGAGCCAACGTCAACAATCTCAGCCTGGTCGCGAGCGACGACGACTCCGGCCCCGGTTCGACCAGTCGCGTAATCATCAACGCAAGTTCGGGAGTGACCTATCGCATCGCCGTCGATGGATACGGTGGTGTCAGTGGCAATGTTGTCCTGACGATCTCACCATCCAGCGTCGAGACCTCAATCTACCAGACCGGCTTCGAATTATCCGAGGGATTCCAAGCAGGCCTTCCGCTGGCGGGTCAGGGCAGTTGGGAAGGACAGGGCAGCGGCGGAAACGGGATCGTCAACGAGTTCTTCCCGGGTGAGGGGCAACAGGCATTCGTCGGATTCAATCCGCCAACCCCCGGCGAAGAGGTCCAGTTCGTCTGGAGGGCAGTGAATCACACCCCGGATCTGGCGACGCAACCGATGGTGACCTGCAGCGTCGACATGGCGATCATCGACTCGACCAACTTTGAGTATGATGATTTTGAGTGGGTTGCCTTCAATAGCAATGTCGATCGCCTCTTCACACTCAATTTCGACAACACGAACCTCTCCATCTTCTATCAATTGGATGACGGCGTCTTTGTCGATACCGGCTTCGGTTTCGAGAACGGCACGAAGTACGAGCTGATCATCACGATGGACTTTGCTGAGAACCACTGGGGTGCGACACTCGACGGCGTGGCCATCGTCGAGGACAAGGCGATCACCACCCAAGGCTCGTTGCTCGACCTGGCGGACGTGGATGCTGCGTGGAAGATTCGTAACGGAGCTCCTGGTGACAACTACCTCCTGCTCGACAATTTCAGCCTCGTTGCGAAGTCGGACCCGGCGCCAAGTATCCTCTCGCAGCCGACAAGTTTAAGCGTGGAAGAAGGTGGGGCCGTGTTCTTCGGCCTTGTCGCCAGCGGCCAGGGCGATCTGAGCTACCAGTGGTTCAAAGACGGTGTCACTCTGCCAGGGGCAAATGCGGCCTTCTTCCAGCTCATCAGCGCGCAACCAAGCGATGCCGGAAACTACTCAGTCATGGTGAGCAACAGCGCCGGCTCGGTCACCAGTTCCGATGTCGCTCTCACCGTTTCCGTCCAACAGGCCGATACTTTTGCCGCCTGGATCGAGACAGAGTTTTTGGGAGAGACAGACCCAGCAATCATCGGAGCACTCGCTGACCCTGAGTCGGACGGGATTGCGAATTTCGTCGAGTTCGGGCTGGGGCTCGATCCGAACGTTGCCGAAACTCTCCCTGTCCGACTCTTCATTCAGAATGACCGACTCGCCTTTGAGGTAACACGCTCGGTCGCCCGCCCCAATATTGACTACATCATCGAAGCGGCTAGCGATTTGGTCAGCCCGGACTGGGAGCGCCTGCTCCTGACAATCGACACCCCAGGTCTACTTCGCGCGATCGACACGCGCTCGGCAGCGCAGGTGAAATCGCGATTTTTCAGGCTGCGAGTGGTGGGAAACGAGTGACCGTTCGTCACGGCCGACCGGAGTGACTGACTGGGACACGGCGCCGCTGAACCAAGATGGGCTCAGGGTTCTGACCAGGGAACAAATTGACGGGGGGAATGGTCGAACGGCAGACGTGCAGTCCGACACCGAGTGGTCAACGACCGCTTCGAATCTTAAACGGACTTCTCTAATGCCACTCGTGATTTCATTTGTAGCGGAGGTTCCACTGCACCTCGGTGTTGGCATCGGCGGATAGGGTTAGACGGTTGAGGCCCGCGACCTGATGCGGCGCGAGTTTCGCCTTCGCTCCAACTGCCTCTAGCGTGGGCGCTTTTGCGTTGGCACCATTATTGGCGACGACGATCTGGAACGGTTCGCCGCCGATGACGCTGGCCTTGCCGCTCAAGGTGCGTGACTCGGGATCCCAGCGGACATCATTTAATTCCACCCAACCCTGGAGAAGGTGGCGGTTGGTGCTGATTACCTGGGGATGATCCTGTGCTTTGCGTAGCGAAATCATCGCGCAGTGATTGGGTTGCAACTCGCGCGCGAGGCGGGCAGTGCCCGGGAGCGTGCCGAGATAGGTGTCGGACCAGAATTCATAGGCGTGGTAGTGCGCGTCCGGATCGAGACCGATGGCGTTGTCGATGCGCTGCCCGCTGATGGCGGTCGAGATCTCCGCCTTCTTGTCTGAGGTGTTGTAGAGAGCGATCTGATGCCAGTCTGGGGTCAGTTCCAAATCATACACTTGCGGATCGGTGACGCCGGTGAATGCGTCCAGCGGTCGAGCACTCTTGGGCTCCTGATAGTGTGGGTAGATCCGTGAGAAATCATGGGTGATCTCCGGGGTGAAGAGAGAGAACGAAGTGGCTAAGTCGATCCGGCCGCTGCTCAGGAACATCATCGTCAGCAGCGATTGGCGAATCTCCGGCGAGCAGTCGTGCACGGCTTTGGTGTCGGGGTAGTAGTTGAACACCGTGCGGTTTTTGTACCAACGCAGCCCGCTGATGGAGACCATGCCGGGGGAATACTTGTTGGAATCGCCCCAGGTCCGTTGCGTGTCGACCAGGCCAGCTGTGACATCGAGGCAGGGGCGTGAAGATTCGCCAAGGTTGCGTTCGTCGATGAGACCATCCTTGCCGAAGGCCTCGCGCAGCAGGGCGAAGGCGCGGCGGTAGGCGCTGTTGGTGGTAGCGTCGCGATCGTCAAAGCCGCCTTCGGGACGCCAGGCCGTCGCGGGGTAATCGACCTTCACTCCGCGGATCCCATCCTCACGCAATTTGCTCCATGCCTTGACGAAATGCTTCGAGAATTCCTTGTCGGTATAATCATAGGTGACATACGGCTGATGGTGATTGTGCTTCTGGCGCCGGTTCCGGCCGGGCACCCACTCGGGCGTCGTTTTGTCTACCTCGGAGCCATCGTTGAAGAGCATGTACTGCGGGTATTTCCTAACGAAGTCGTCTGAGGGCATGCCCAGTTGCATGTAGATGTAGGGGATGCCGTTGTTGGCTTCCATGGCCTGGCTCCACTTGGCGATCGATTCATACGGTTCGACGAGGTGCTTGAACTCGCGCATGTGGGCGTCGTCCCACCAGCCCTGTTCGGTATCGCGATGGTACTTGTCTGGCTCGAGGCGCAGCGAGACTTTGGTGTATTTGGTCAGCCCGCACTGGTTGGCGTGTTCAAGTTCACCAAGTAGCTTGGCGGAGTTGTTGACGTTGGGCAACTTGCTGAGTTTGCCGACGCTCCACCCGCAGAGCACTGGGAAATCATAGACGTTGGGCGATGCGTGGTTGGCGACCCGCATTGCCCACCCGTAGCGTTCCAGTGCCTCGAATGGATCGCGGGTGTGGACGTCGATATAAAAGCTGTCCTCCGGGATGTAAGTTTCTTCCTCATCGACTAGTCGACCGATCGGGTCTTGGGCGTAGAACGTGGGTGAGCCGTCCTGCAAGATGGTGAATTTGCCGAAAGCCTCATTGCCCAGTCCACCCCACACTGCGCTGCGCCGCTTGCCTTCCACCGTACCGGTCAGCATCAGGCTGTTGGGACTGCGACGATCTAGGCCGGCGCTGACCACGGTTCGATCCATGCCGGCCGAACCGTTCAGTGTCATCGGCTGTTTGATTTCCTTGCCGCCAAATAGGCGTCCGCCCGCGAGCGGGGTGCTTTCCATCAGTCGCAGGCTGAGGTAGCTCGGCATGCTGAGGCCGAACCCACACACCAGCGCTGGATGGTTTTCGTAGAGGGTGTAGGTGTAGATCCGATTGGCATAGAGGCGCCCGGGCCTGCCCCAGTATCCCAACTCGTCAAAGTCGGCGACCTTCAAGAGCACGCACTTGCCGGTGCCGAGGGCGTCCTCGACATCCTCAGCTACCATCTCGACGATCTTGCCCCGTTTGCCCCGCGGCAGCCAGAAGCGCGAGTCCGACAGCAGGGCTTCCTCGCTCTTAGCATCAGAGATGGAGAACGTGCCTTCTTCATCAAACCGGACGGAAACGATGCCGTTGCTCAGGCGACCTTCCTCGTAGGTGACTGGCTCCGCCGCTGCGAGGCTAGCAAAGGAAAGCCCAAAGGCTAGAGTCAGGATTGCAAGCAGCCCTGCGAGTCGGGGAGAGGTTGTTTTCAGCATAGGATTCGGGGTGTTGCCCTATCATACATCGGAAGAACGACAAGGTCTTCGACAAGCTAGACTCCGCCCACTACAAATGTGAGGAGGTTATCGACGTGCAGGCGACGAAGTTCGTGCTATCGAACCCGAAGAGTTTTCGGTGAGCGCCTGGCGCCGCGCTGGTGCACGAATCCGATCTTAGCATCCTCGAAGTAAAACATGAGCAGCAGCAGGGGACTAGTGAATACAGGCAGGCGGGGGAGCACGCGTGGGTTTGGCGATTGGGCGATTCTGGGGAGGGATGAACTATCGCGAACTCACGCTCACGCGGATAAATTCACGGGCCGATGAGCTAAAGGGCGCGTTGCTGCGGTAAACTTCGGTCGCGGTGCCATCGCCATTGTTGGTGCTCGAAACAAAGGTCGTCGACGCCGTCCAGATCGCGAGATCGTTGGCGACCTGAACCTCGTAGAGGACATCGTCCGCCGCGAGGTTCCGCTGGAACGTGACCGTTAAAAATTCATCCACAACTCCAGTGCCAGGATCGTAGCTGGCGACAGTTCCGTCTGGTAGGTCCGCGGCGCTGCTGACCGAATCGCTAGTCGCGAGCGCGTGCTCGAGGAAGGCGACGATCCCATCGGAGTCTGAGTCGGCGTCTGGATCACCCGAGAAACTCGTGGCGTCAGTCGTGCCCGGAGAACCGCCCGCAGTGGTGCTGGCGCGCCAGTTGCGGGCGATACGGTGATCGGGGTTTGTCTCTGGCGCGATCAGCACGAGGCTGAAGCCCGGACCGTCTGCACTTTCCGGCCACGGTGCCTTGTCATTGTAAGTGAATCGCTGGATGTCGGTCGCGCCATCTTGCGAGATCACCGCAATCTCCTCGCCACCGTTGGCGAGACTGGTGCTACCGAAGTCGCCCGGCGCGATGTTCATGCCTGCTGTGTTGTAGGCGGCAGCGAAGGCGGTCGGGTTCTTCACGATCACCACGCGCTGCAGCGGCGCGAGGGTGAATCCCTCTGGGAAGGCGTAGGTGATGCCGGTGAGAGTCACTCCGGTGAGATCGATCGCCTCGCTGCTACTCGAATTCATCAGCTCGACATACTCGGTATCCTCGAGGCTGCCAGGTGGGTTGTAGAAAATTTCCGACACCACGAGGTTGGCGCTGCTGGCCGGTGTGCCAACGATAAACGAGGCCTTGGTAAGCGCAGACCAATCGCCGCCATTGAGCGCGCGCGCCATGACTGGTCCGGTCTGGGTCAGCGTCGCCCCGCTGGCACCGCCACCGTTGGGTTTTGCCGCGGTGACCGTAGCGTCGATGCCGAGGTCGCTGCTGCCGTTGCTCTGTTGGTGAACCTCGATCGCGAGAATATTGACGCCCTCGATTAGATCGCCCACTTGCAAAGTGTAACCCGGCAGTGCAACGAT
>JBLHKE010000114.1:0-14042 GCA_047619485.1 Verrucomicrobiales bacterium
GCTTTGGCTGGCGCCAAGGAATTTGCTTTTTGGGTGGGGCGCTTGAGGGCGCCGTTGAAGGGATCGGAGATGGGGAGAAAGGGGGTTGATCGCACCTCGGTGATGGTCATCGGGCATGCCGACAAGATCCGCATGCAGGTGCGCAGCATCGGCAGCGATGGCAAGATCTGGATTAACCGCGACTCGTTCCTGTTGACCACGCTGATCGGCCACGAGGTGTTGCTATTCAGCCGCGACCCGCGCAAGGCGGGTCAGTAACGGTTCCTCGAGGGAGGCACGGTCGAGGCGCTCGAAGCGATCCACTTCGCCCCGCCGGAGATGCGTCAGGGCAAGAGCGGGATCGAACCGAAGATGCTCTACCTAGAGCTGCAGACGCACGGCGCGGAACCGAAGAAGCAGATCGAAAAGCTAGGCATTCGCCCTAGCGGGCACCTCCGGAAACCTGCTGTGGAAATGGGGCGCAGAGAAAATTCCCGCTGGCGAGGCGATAAACGCTAAGCTATCTGATGATAGTGGGCGCTTTAGCAACGAAGACAGCGGGGATTTTATCAAGCTCCAGCCCGCATGAGGTTTTCGGAGGTGCCCTAGCGACCCGATCTTGCTCAACCGCCGGATCCGCCACGGTTTCAGCAAGGACACGTTCTATGGTGCTTACCTCGAGAATGGCGTCGGCTGTTTCGTCTGCGCCGAGCTCGCCAAGCTCATCGCCGTCGCGCCCGAGTTGAAGAACGTGCGCGTGTTGTTCACCATCGCGACGCACGAGGAGATCGGGCGCTTCGGCAGCGCGGTGATCGCAGGCGAGCTCAAGCCGGACGTACTCATCGGGGTCGATGTGAACCACGATCTCAAGGCCGCTCCGGGCGTTGATGCGCAGCGCTACACGCCGTTGGAGATGGGCAAGGGCTTCACGCTCTCGACGGGCGCGATCGCCAGTGAGCACCTCAACTCGATCATCGAGATCGCGGCGCGCGAGAAGGGGATCCCGTTGTAGATTGATCCCTGCGGGCGCGACACGGGCACCGACACGATGGCGGCGGTGCTCGCCGGTGTCGATGCGGCTGCAACCTCGGACGGCTTTCCGATTCGCAACATGCACACGATCTCAGAGAGCGCCCACACCGGCGACGTCCTCGCCTGTATCCACGGCCTGGACGCGACGATCTGCAAAATGGACAAGGACGGCGTGACGCCAGACTCGTTCCGCAACGGCCACCCGCGCTTGGATCAGGTGAAGGCGATCAAGGCGAAGTAGCCGGGTCTAGGTCGGTTCGGCGCCGTAGACGTTGTCTCCGATCGTGCCACGCAGGCAGCCGCATTCGACGAATGCCCAGATGCCGCCGACGAATGGGATCAGTCCGATAAAGATCCACCAGCCTGACTTGCCGCGGTCGTGCCAGCGTTTGATACTGACTGCCAGCGAAATCCAGATGAGAGGGATGTACATCGCGATCACGACGATCATGCCAAAGGTCGGATCAATCGCCATCGCGATTCCCGCGATCACGCTGAAGACTAGCGCCGAGATCAGGCTCACGCCCCAGAAGACGCGTCGCGGAACTCTCCCGGTGAACGAGAACAGCAACTCTTTCATGCTCGGTTTCGTGTAGACGCTTGCTGCTCCGGGGACGGCGGTCTGGGGTGATTGGTAGGGGTTCTGTTCCATGATTTCTCTCCTTCGAATGTTGGTTGGTTGCTTGTTTGTTTGGTCGATTCTGATGAATCGGCGAATCTGGCACGGCGCACGCCGCCCGGGTTGGAAAGTATCTGATTGGGTTTCGGGCTCGCCGACAAGAAAAAAATGTCACCATACTGACCCGCAGCGTTCCGCGCCACGATTCGACGCATTTTTTCAACAATCGTCTAAATTGCCGGTTCCTGACGCGTTTATCATTGAAGACCACCAATTACCACTTGCTGCATTTTCAGGACACCGGCGAGTTCGCTAGGGTGGATGAATTGTTGGTGCCGTGGATCAAGCGCTACAAGCGCACTGGCCTGGTGCGCGAGATCCAGCACCGGCAGACGTTGCTGCGTTACGCCGAGAACCCGAAGGCGACGCTTGATTACCTGAAGCGGGAGTTGGGGCTGCCGTTTAACCACACCAAGCAGGAACTCAATCAGAAGCCGAACTTCCCGTATGGTGTATTTAATCGACCGACCCGAAAACACAGGTATTCCAGCACGAGATGACAACCTTGGATCCTCGATCTCAGCCCACCAAACGAGGACGGTTTTCTAGCGTTCCGCTTGCCTTCCTTTACGCTATTTGCCCTCACAATGGTGCCGCTACCAACCGCCCCAGAAAGCGCAACCCGTTGGGCGCATAGGGACTTGCGGGGTTCATGTTTTTGGCTGCCAATCTTACCCCCTACAATTGCGGGTGCATGACTGGGTTATCTGCAGCATGACGGTCGGGTTCATGGCCTTAACCGTCGCCATCCTCGCCGAGTTCATCGATCCTCACTTGGAGCGGATCTTGCTCCTGCGGGCGCTCGCTGTAGGTTTTGCCAGTGTCGTCTACTGGTACTACGCCCGAGACCTGCGTTTCTACTACTGGGTGCAAAGCCTGCCCATCCTCTGCATCCCCGCCGCGATCATCTTACTGCCAAAAACCCATGAACGGTCGCGGCGACAAGTAGACCAACCAAGACCAGTGCGCCCACCCGTTCCTTGGTCACGAATGCCAGCGGAGTGAAATAATGTGACTGCGATGGTAGACTCTCCGTGCTCGACAGTAGCGGGACACCATCTAGGATCGAGGTCTGACTTATGAGCCCAAACCCGCACTTCCTTTTCACCTTCCTTGTCAGCTTACCGCTGTTGTCCAACCCAGTCTTGGCCGATGATCCGGCGGAACCCGTGGCACGCGGGTCGGTTTTTGAGGATGCTAACGGCAACGGTGTGCGCGACGACGGAGAGAAGGGGCTAGCGGGGATTGCGGTGTCGAACCAGCGGGAGGTGGTACAGACCGATGCGGAGGGAAACTGGGTGTTACCATACGATGACGATACGGTGTTTTTTGTGATCAAGCCGAGGGGGTGGGCAACCGCGTTGAGCCACCACCAGCTGCCGGAGTTTTACTATGTGCATAAGCCGGCGGGATCGCCGAAGAGCCGCTACCCGGGTGTGGCGCCGACGGGGACGCTGCCGGAGTCGATCGATTTTCCGTTGACCAAGCAGGAGGAGCCTGAGCGGTTTCAGGCCATCCTATTTGGGGATCCGCAGCCCTCGTCGCAGGACGAGGTCGACTACATCGCGCACGACGTGATTGCGGAGCTGATCGGGACGGATGCGAAGTTTGGGGTGACGTTAGGGGACATCATGTTCGACAAGCTCGAACTGATCGAGCCGTCGAACGCCAACATCGCGTTGATCGGAATCCCGTGGTACAACGTGATCGGCAACCACGACATGAACACGGACTCGGATACCGACAAGGACTCAGACGAGACGTTCACTCGACACTTCGGCCCCAACTATTATTCATTCGACTACGGTCCAGTACACTTCGTGGTGTTGGATGACGTCGAATGGGCGCACAGGAACCAGAAAGGGCAAAAAATTTACAAGGGCGGGCTAGACGCGGATCAGATCGAGTTTGTGAAGAACGACCTAGCGCTGGTTCCGGAAGACAAGCTGGTGATGTTGATGATGCACATCCCGCTATTGAATGTTGGGAACCGGGCGGAGCTGTTCCGGTTGATCGAGAAGCGGCCGCACACGCTGTCGGTCTCTGGGCACACGCATTGGCAGGCGCACCAGTATATCGGTGAGAACGACGGATGGATGGGTGAGGAGCCGCACCACCACATCATCACAGTGACGGTTTCGGGGACATGGTGGAAGGGGGCGAAGGACGAGCAGGGGATCCCGCACGCGACAATGCGCGACGGCGCGCCGAACGGGTATGGGATCGTGACGTTCGACGGGACGTCGGCGAAGTATGAGTTCAAGGCGGCGCGGCAGCCGGCGGACTACCAACTGCATGTTTTTGCGCCGGATGAGGTGGCGGTTGGAAAGAGCGAGACGGTGGCGGTTTACGTCAACGTGTTCAACGGGTCTGAGAAATCGGAGGTGAAGATGCGGGTTGGGGAGAACGCGGAGTGGATCACCTTGGAGAAGACCGAGGAGGCTGACCCGCACTACGTGGCAGTGCGGGTTCGGGAGATTGCCAAGGACCCGGAAGGGAAACGGCACCTTAGCGAGCCGGTTAAGTCGGCGCATTTGTGGAAAGCGACGCTGCCGGCGGGACTAAAGGTGGGGTCGCAACTTATCGAGGTGAAGGCGACGGATGACAACGGGACGTGGCACCTGGGGAAGCGGGTGATCCGGGTGGTTGAGTGAGCGCAGAGTTGCACGCGGGGTGAACACGGGGTTCGCTGCTGGAGCCCGGGACAGTTCCGGCCAGTAGGGGGGCAACGCGTTGAGCACCGAGCCCCCCGCCGCAATCCTGTCACGGGCGAAGCGAGAACTCAAACGGCTGGAGGCACTGCGCGACGAAGACTGAATCGCTTAGAGGTGTTGTGGCTACGGCTCCAAGACCCGGAAGTAGATCTTCTTCGTCTCTGAGTTGAAAATGAACGGGTCGCTGACGGTCGTGGTCGTGGACTCGCTGTCAGCTTCGATCGAATCATTCACTTCGTTCCACGTGCCTAAATCATCCGACACCTCCAACAAGTAGGTTCTGTTCGGCCGCGAGTTGAAAGTGATGTCGACACTGGTGCCGTCGGTCGACCGCACAACTTGTGTAATCCGGAACGGAGCTCTCGGCGCCTGCCCGAGGACTGTCCCCGGGTTCTCGAAGAGTTCCAAGACCTCGAAGGCATCGAACTCGATGTTGTAGAGCTGGAAGTCATCCATGTCACCGTTGAAGCCGGTGCCAGCCGCGGAGCGGGTCGCGATCCAAAGGCGGGAATTCCCCAATCCGAAATACTCCGGAATCTCGGTCGTGGTGGTATTCTCCGCCACCATGACCCCGTCGATGTAGAGACGTGTGCGATCTGCCTCGAAGTCCCCGAACCCGGTCGAGTCAAGATGGGTGACCACGATGTGGTGGGTCGAATCATCCAACACCGCGCCAGGATCTGAAACCACGACCTCGCCACCACTGATCCGGAAATTGACCACGCCGCCATCGCTAATGGTGCACCCGTAGATCGTGTCGCCAAGGCCGAACCCGGGGTCGCGATTGAACAGGGTGTCTTGGCCACTCCCGCCCGTCGGCCGAACCCAGACCGAATAGGTAAACGTCGCCGTATGGGGAAAACCATTTGCTGTCAGGACGAAGTTTCCACTACTACCTGCATCGTTAAACATCGTAGAAAAGCCTTCATCACCAGCTAGCGGCGGACGGCCGAACACCGGGGCAGGTGCGCCGGCATTGACGATCATCGCGGCTGGGAAATTATTCCCGGACGTCTCGGCAGGAAAACCAAACTGACCGGTCGGAGAGTTCGCCGGGTCGTCGAATGGTAGCCTGAACAACAGTCCTTCGACCGCCTTGGCATCTAGGTCCAACATAAGGTTTGGATGGATAAGATCGTCACTGACGATCTCGATGCTCGCCGCAAAAGCCTCATCTGATCCCCCCGGATCGAAGTTCACTAAGATCGTGGCGGACGCGCCCGCGGCGACGGTCAGTGGGAGAGCTTGGCTTGTCGAAAAAGCGGCCGCTCCGGAACCTGATATGTTGAGCGCCGTGATCGTTGCAGCAGAGCTACCCTCGTTGGTCAGCATAAAGTCCCCCACGGCTGTGGTGTCTGGCCCGATGATTGGAAACAGGGGCGGGCCGTGGCTGAAATAGGCTGCGCCATCGAGCAAGATCACGACCTCATACTCATCAACGCCACCGCCGGGGACACCGCGACCAGTACCTTCGGTATTCGGATCTGTCGGCAGGCTACCAGAATCATCGACTGCCCCGGGGATCCAATTACCGACGACTAGGTAGTAAGTGCCATCCGCTGGGGCGACGTAGCGGATAAACGAGTCGGTGGTTGCGCCGTCATCATCGTTGCTCACCACGAGCGTCCCGGCGCTGTCGTAGATCCCGATTAGTGAATCGACCGCCGTGCCGTTGATTCTCGAGTTGACATCGAAGACGATCGTCTGGCCGGAGTTCGCGTCGACGGAGAAAAAATCGTAATCGCCGCTACTGTTGCCAGTCGTCGGACCATACGGGCCATCGCCGTTGTTGCCGATTGAAAAGACACCCCCAGCGGATCCGGCGATCAGCGTCGATGGCGTTGCCGTCCCGATACTATCGTTCGGCTCCGTCTGTATCACTTGGGAAAAGAGACTAGCGGCCGGGACTGTGAGAGCCGCAAAGGTGAGGAATCGTGCGTTCATCCGGCTAGGTTAGATAAGTGCCAATCGCATAGCAATCCAAATTGAACTGCGAGAAAAGAACGAAAACTTCAGCTGGCCAAAAACTAACATTACATCCTAGGAGCCTGTCGGAAACAAAGATCAACTGACCACATTGCGAGCAGCCGATATCCGTCACGCCGGAACACGTGAATCTGACTGTTCCCTGCCTGCAGTGCGCGCAGGAATCTGTCGTCCCAGAACTCCCCAGCGCGCCGGTGATGGTGGGTCTCTCGACCCAAGCGCCGAGCCCGACGGTGAGCACTCGAGGTACTGGTTCGGGGGATTGGCATTCCGGCAATACTTTGGCTCCGGGTTATCATGGAGGTCGTGTTCTGGTGGGAAATTACTGGTTTCCGCCTCCGCAAAGTCGATTTGGATGACGACCCGATGATCATAATTGCCATGGCCCTGATCGCCACTGTTTTCGCCCATTGCTAGGAGCCTGTCGGACTTACCCGCTCCGGCAAGAATCATTTTAGAATTCGCCCAGATCCGCCCGCTGAATCGTCATTAAATCCATTCAAATCCTCCCCAGCAAACGGATCTGGATCGGAATTCTAAAACGTTTTGCTCGAATCCTCTAAGTCCGACAGGCTCCTAGGAAATTGCCTTTCTGGCTCCGGCGTCCTGAGCGCCTGTCGGGCGGGGTAGGAGGGCTGCCGTGCGTGAGGGCGAGATCGGCGCCTCCTTACGCTGTGCCAACGGCAATGGTCAAGAAGCTGCGGATGTCCAGATCGCTGGCAAGCGGCTTTACAGTCGCAGCGATCGGGGAGATGTTGCCCCTTTGTTCAAGTGGCCGCCTGTTCCACGGCTGCACCTCACAATCACCTGAAAATCTCCCTCATGAAGAAGTTCCCCCCGCTCCGATCACTCTTTCTTTGTGCCTTGCTGGCGCCTTTTTTGCCAAGCTCGCTGCAAGCCGAACAGATCATTTTCTCCGAGATCATGTATCATCCGGCAGGTGCGCTGCCCGAGTTTATCGAAATCGAAAACCTCACGACCACTCCGTTTGATATCGCCAACTGGAAATTTTCCGATGGCATCGACTACGAGTTCCCGGCCTTTAACTCCGGAGATTCCCAAGCGGCTTTTCTGAAGCCCTTCGAACGCATTCTTGTCAGCCCGGTCAATGAGGCAACTTTGCGCGCCGCCTATTCGATTCCCGTCACCACACGCATCTTCGGCCCGTATACAGGCAATCTAAACAACGGTGGTGAGCGCCTTTCTCTTGATGACAAGAACGGCGTCACGCGATCTACGCTGAACTACAGCGACGGCCGCAAGTGGCCTGCGGCAGCGGACGGAGCGGGGCACAGCCTCGTCGTGATCGACAAAGACTGCCTCAACGACGATTACCGCAACTGGGTCTTTAGCACCAGCCGAGGCGGCACCCCCGGCTCTGCAGAAGTGCTCGAGGCGGAGGAATCTTATCCGAACCCCGAGGTCAATCTCTCCACGGGAATCCCTTTTGTGAACTACGGCGACAAATGGGCGTTCCACGATCAGAACGACAATCTCGGTACGACCTGGAAAGATGTCGGTTACAACTTCAGTACGCATCCTGGATGGACGCTTGAAGGCGACGCCGGGAACATTGGCGGGCTGTATGGTTTCGAGACATCGGCCGTTCCGGCGCCCGGCATGCGGACGCCGATGCTCAATAGTAGTACTGCCGCCAACCACATCACCTACTATTTCCGCAAATCGTTCATCTACAATGGTAGCATCGGCGCCGGCGTGAATGTCACCCTCGACATGGTCAACGATGACAGTGCGACTTTCTATCTCAATGGCACACCGATCGGAGGTGTAGGAATTGCCGCCAATGCCGATTGGAAAGCCTCCGCCTCGCGTACGGTGGGCGAAGCCGTAGAGGAACTCGGGGTGGCGACCGCCAGCGGCTCCAATCTGGTCATCGGGACCAACTTAATCGCCGCCGAAGTCCACCAGACGAACAACAGTAGTTCCGACTGCGTTTTCGGCGCGCGCCTGAGCATCTCCGCGCCGAGCGCGCCGAGCATCGTCATCAACGAGGTGCTGCCCGCAGGTGCTGGCAGCGGATTTCTCGAGTTCTTTAACCCAACCGGCAGTGCCATCGACCTTGGTGGCTACTACCTCAGCGACACGCCTGGCAACCTGACAAAGTTCCAGATCCCGGGTTCGTTGAACGTCCTCGCATCTGGCATCGCCTCGGTCGGATTTACCGAGTCGAATCTCACCATCTCCGACCCGACCGTCGTCTACCTCACCGATCCGAATGGCACCACCGTCGTCAACGCCATCAATACCAACATGCCACTCGACGGGCGCTCGCTCGGGCGCAAGCCGGACGGTGGCGGCAGCTGGTTCCTCTTCACCAACTCAACGCGCGACAGCGCCAACTCGAGCGCCAGTGCCGGTAGTCTCGCCGGCATCCTGACATTGAGCGAAATCGCCTTCGATGCGGGCACCGATGAAGCGGTTTTCGTTGAGCTCCACAACGCTGGCGCCGCCTCACTCAAGCTCTCCGGCCTGTCGATCGCCTCAGCACTCGATTTCAGCGACAAGGTAGCACTGACCGGCAGCATTGGTTCTGGAGCTTACACCAGCGTCGACGTGCCATTCGTCGGCAACAGCTTCCCTCTGTTCCTGATTGACTCGAACGACAACGTCATCTCCGCGATGGTGATCGATCGACCGTCGGGCGGCCGTGATTCGGTCCAGACCTATCCGGCCGGATCGGACGAGTGGTTCTCGACTCCGACCGCCACCCGCGACGCCGCCAACAACCCGGCGCGTACCGAGGACATCGTCATCAACGAAATCATGTATGACACCCCGGCGAAACACCGCCAAGGCGAATACGTCGAACTCTACAACCGCGGTGGTGTGAGTGTCGATATCTCCGGCTGGAAATTCGCCGACGGCATCAACTTCACCATCCCTCCCGGGACTTCGATCTCTGCCGGTGGTTACTTGGTTGTTGTCTCGGACAGTGCCTATATGACCGAGACCTACGGCGGCATCCCGATGGTAGGTGATTTCTCAGGACAGCTTTCCAACGGCGGCGAACTGGTACGCATCGAAGACGCCTTCGGCAATCTTGCCGACGAGGTTCACTACATGCCGAGCGGCGACTGGCCGGAGCTTGCCGATGGCGACGGCGCAAGCATGGAACTACGTCACCCAGACATGGAGAACCACATCTCCACAGCTTGGGCGGACAGTGACGAGAGCGCAAAGAGCACGATGCAACACTACTCGGTCAGCGGTCAGTATCTCCAAAACAACAGCCGCGGCGGCACCGACGATTACAGGGAGTTGCACTTCCACCTCGTCGGCGATGCCTACGTCATCCTCGAGAACATCCTGGTGCGCAAGAACGGTACTGGCACCAACTTTGTCACCAACGGCACCACGCATGCCACCAATGGCTCGAGCGCTAGCGGTTGGCTCGCGCAGGGGACGCACTGGGCGAGCTTCGTGCAATCCGGCCAGCTGCACTTGATCTGCGACGGGCACGGTGACCAAAAAGCCAACCGGGCCGAGATCGACATCACCGGCATCGCCGACAATGATCAGCTCACCATCGAGTTTGATGCCCGCTGGATCTACGGCCGTCCGCGTCTCATCGCACAGACTTGGGATCACTCGGTCGGTAAGCCGTTCCTCCTCGACGTGCCGAACAAGCTCGGCACACCCGGAGCTGCCAACTCTCAACTCGAGGCTTCAAGCTCCCCAGCGGTCAGCGAGATTGTGCACAGTCCTGCCGTTCCCACCTCATCGGATCCGGTCACAGTGACAGCAAAGATCAGCGGCACAGCGGCCTCCGTGAACCTCGTGCACCGCCTTGACAACAACAACGGCAACGGCAGCTGGCAGAACCTCGCTATGAGCGACGACGGTTTCACCGGTGGCGATGAGGTCGCGGGCGACAGCATCTACTCGGCGACCCTAACACAATATCAAAACGACAATGCCATCGTGCAGTTCTATGTCGAGGCTGCCGGTTCCGGCGGGGTCACCACCACCCAGCCAAAACTCGGAGCTGATCGTCCGGCGATGTATGTCGTCGACAACAGCAGCATCCCCTCGGACTTGCGCATCCAGCGCTTCGTGGTTTCACAGTACGACCGCGACGCCATCAGCAGCACTGGCTACAGCTCGAAGTACCAGTACGATTTCCCGCGTATGTCGAACCACTACTTCAATTCCACCTTCATCTCCAACGAGCGAAAGATTTTTTACAACGCTGAGATCCGTAAGAGCGGCAGCCCGTTCACCCGCTCCAGCGATAGCGGTCTCAACCACGGCAAGTGGAAGCTCCCCGCCGACCGCTATTTCCGTGACCAGCGCAAGCGCGTCATCGACCCCTCCACAGACTACAACGACCGCATGGGGCGCTACTTTCTCTACCTGCTCGGCCACCCGACTAACGAGAACGAATGGGTACGCACCGTCATCAACGGCAGCAACGCCAGCGTGCGCGAGGACATGGAGCCGATCGCCGGCGACTACATCAACCGCAATTTCGAAAACGGCGGGAACAGCACGCTGCTGCGCATCGATGACGAGTGGTGGTTCGAGGACTTCAATAGCAATGGCACCGCTCCGCGTGGCTCGCGCAATGCCGACTGGACTTACAAGAACACCGAAGAGCCGATCCGCTACCAGAGCGAGTGGCTGATGCGTTCGCGCGAGACAGCCTACGATTACTCCAGCTTCATCGGATTCGTGAAGACGCTCAACCAGAACGGCACCGAGGCCGATCTCAATCGCATCATGGATCACAAGCTCTGCGGCCTCAACGCGGCGGTGCGCGGTTATGATGCCGAGTGGGATACCTTCTCCGTCCAGCGCGGCAAGAACGGCTATTTCTTGCGCAAGCCCGACGGGCTCTGGATGCTCGCGCACTGGGACGGAGACCGTGCCTTCGGAAATACGAATCAGAATTTCACATCCAACTCAAACGGCACCCGCACCTACTTCGACAAGCCGTATTTCCGCCGCCATATGAACTACTACCTGACCGAGTTGGTGGACAAACACACCGAGAACTCCGTTCGCACTAGCGCCTGGATGTCGGCTGAACAGACGTCGGTCGCCACCCCCTCGTTTCCAACCAGCAAGTTCACCAATTGGTTCTCCGGCCGCAAAACCAGCACATTAAACTTTATCGGTTCGGCCTACTCAACCAGCTTCAACGTCACCACCACCGGGGGCACCACCAGCGCCGACTTCCGCACAATTTCAGGGACAGCCCCGTCCGAGGTGTTCGACATCCGCGTGCTAGAGCGCCCGGAAGGTGTCGTCGAATGGGCAGGCACAACCGGCTGGACGATCTGCGACCTGTGGCTCGCCAATGGCCTGAACACCTTCACCATCCAAGGACTCGACCGCGAGGGCAAGGTCGTCCAGACGGATAGTTACTCGATCACCAAGAGCGACAACGCACCGCCGGTGGTAGCATTCTCCAGCAACCCCGGCAGCCTCAACCTCGGGGTCTCGGAAACGCTACTGCTCGACGCGATCGGAAGCTTCGACCCCGAGGGAGGCGCGCTCACCTACGCCTGGTCGGTCGCACCGACACTCAATGTGCAACTCATCGACAACGGGGTCACCGCCGGCGCTACCTTCGCCCGGCCAGGCCTTTTCGAGTTCACCCTCACCGCCACCGACCCGCAGAACAACTCCACCGCCGTGACACGCGAGGTCGCAGTCTACAACATCAACGATTTCAGCACCTTCGGTGATCCGGTCTTGCCGTCGATCTACAATTTCGAAGATCTAGAAATCCGCGACAACTACTCACCGAGCACGTGGGCTTCGATCGAGGACAATCCTGGCAACCTCGTCCTCCAGGTTGAGGACGACAGCGCCAAGCCATTGCGTTTCACCGCCCCGACCTTCCCAAAAATGTTGCGCGACATCCCAGCATCTGACGATTTCTCGCTCCACACCGACCTCGAGCTCATCACCCGCCAGTTCGGTAATTTCCACACCGGCCTCACCGTCGAGATGACGGAGTTCGGACAAGAGCGCAACTACTACTTCGGCATCGAAGACGGAGACACGCTCGCCGTGAAGAGAGTCACGCCGACGAACTCGATCACTACCTACGCTACGATCCCGTGGGACGACAAACGCGTCAAGCTGCGCATCCGCCGCTCCGGTAACTCGATATTGTTCGACTACCGGGTCGATGATGTCTGGATCACACTCTACACTCGCTCGCTCGCGGGCAGTTCGACCGCGTCCGAGGGTGGTATCTTTACCTACACCGGCACCGCGCAACGCATCGGCACCGAGTTCGATTTCCTCATGCTCATCGACCCGAATTCCGGCTCCGACGTGCTCGACTTCCTGCGCATCACCGAGCTGATGTACAACCCCATCGGCGGCGGCACGCTCGAGTTCATCGAGTTCCTCAACACCGGCCCGACCTCGATCGACATCACCGGTTCGAGCTTCAGCGACGGCCAGCCGTTCACCACCTTCCCATTCCCGAGCACAACCCTCGCGCCTGGCGAATATGATCTAATCGTGGCAGACACCGCAGCGTTCACCGCTGAATACGGCGAAGGTTTCAACATCATCGGTGAGTGGCTAACCGACGCTCTCAGCAACGGCGGCGAACGCATCGTGTTCCGTGATCCACTCGGCAACGTCATCCACGACTTCAGCTACGACGACGTCGCGCCGTGGCCGACTGTCGCTGACGGCAGCGGTCCGTCGCTCGAGGTGATCGACACCGAGGGCGACTACAACGACCCGCTCAACTGGCGATCCACCATCAGCGGCGGCACGCCTGGCACGCCGCCTTCGCTCGACCCGGATGGCGACGGCCTGAGCGATAGCGAGGAGGCTACGCTCGGCACCGATCCGAACAACCCCGACACAGACGGCGACGGATCGGACGATGGCACCGAGGTACTCGCGGGCACTGATCCGCTCAACTCAAGCTCGCTGTTCGAGATCACCAGCGTTTCCAAAGCACCAGTGACCGGCCATGTCACGGTCACCTGGACGAGTGTTCCTGGGAAAAACTACCGCTTCGAATACAGCTTCGACCTTGAGGTTGGGAGCTGGCTCGACGTTGATGCTGGCGTCATCATCCCATCCGGCGGCTTAACCACATTCTACACGGACACTGCGCCTCCGGCGGGTGACCTGCATCGATTCTACCGCGCGGTTGTCGAACAGTAGATATACATTGCTCCGATCGCTGGAAGTATTAAACAATGGCAAAGGGGAGCGTTCCCGCACCGGTTTGATCAAGACATTGGGCGGGGAGATTCGGTGTGGACACCGCAATGCCCACTCAGTCGGCGGAGTAAACTGGCAAGTCGTCGCCGGGCTTTGGGTCGCCGTCGAGCACGAGCACCCAGTCATCGTCGAGCTGGAGTTCTGGAGCCTGCCAGATCGGCTCTACACCACACCACCATTCGGCTGGTGGTGCCTCGGCCTCGTCGGTTCAGCCTCACTGTAGCGGGACGGCGAGCGGCTCCATGATCTCGATGTCGTAGGGCGGATCCGGGGGTGGCGGCTGGACGGGTATTCCGGAGGCGTCTATCAATGATCCAGGCGGTGGGATGGGCTACTCGCATAGCCTAGTGGAAAATCTCGACTTGAGCGGGATCGGCGAAGGGAAATTCAGCGACTTCGATGGATGCGTTGGCTGACACAGATGGAGA
>JBLHKE010000115.1:0-14038 GCA_047619485.1 Verrucomicrobiales bacterium
GGGAGGGGGGGGGGGGCAAGATTTTTCGAATCCTGAGCTGTATACCACGAGAGGGCTGACGGATTACTCGAGGGGGCAAAACTTTGATGAGATTCCGGAGCAGTATGCACACCTCCTTTCCGAGGAGGAGAAAGAGTGAATCATTGATCATGGTTGATCCGAGATTCCTGGCGCTTCAGATTCTACCCATCTCAGGTAGGCAGGAAGCCCGGCCGCAATTTCGACCGCAATGATCTCAGGGACTTCGTAGGGGTGGAGGTCGCAAATCGCTTTCTCTAGCTCGGGGTAGCGGTCGCTGGTGGTTTTGATTAGGGCTTGGACTTCGCTGGCGGTCTCGACCTTTCCTTCCCAGCGGTAGATCGATTCCACGTTTGGGATCAGATTGACGCAGGCGGCTAGTTGCTTTTCGACTAGGGCTGTGCCAATCTGTCGCGCTTTTTCGATGTCTGGGAAGGTCGCTAGGACTAGGATTGCTGGCATTTTCCTTGGGCATTGGGCTTCGATTTTGAAATCGAAGTTACTTGGGCATTGGAGTTACGTTATGAAATCTGGATTTGTAGATAAGCTGATTGAGAATGTCGACCGGGTTGAGCCGGGCGATGTGCAGAACTATCTCATCCGGCTCGCCCGGGAAAAAGGTTTCTTTGAGAAGGTGTTCGCGGCGATGCAGGAGGGGGTGGTGGTCGCCGATGTCGAGGGGCGGGTGCGCTACATCAATGAGGGGGCTTGCCGTCTGTTCGGGGTGCGCGATGACGATGTGGCCGGGGCACCGATCACCGACAAGATCCGCGGTCTCGACTGGGAGGGGTTGGTCGGCTCGGGGGACAAGGTGGTCAGCCGTGACATGGAGATTTTTTATCCGCAGAACCGCTACGTGAACTTCTATGTCGCGCCGCTGACGGAGGATGAGAAGGTGGTCGGGGCTGATGCGCCAGCCTACGTGATGCTGGTGCGCGACATCACCCAGAACCGCAAGGTCACGGAGGAGAAGATCGAGTCCGAGCGACTGAACGCGCTGACGATGTTGGCGGCTGGGGTCGCGCATGAGATCGGAAATCCCCTCAACTCGCTGGGCATCCACTTGCAGTTGTTAGAGAAAAAACTCCGCAAGCACGTGCCTGAGCTGTATGAGGAGGAGTTGAAGGAGCTCATCGATATTTCAGCGGGCGAGGTGAAGCGTCTGGATAACATCGTCGACCAGTTCCTCAGCGCGATCCGGCCGAGTTTGCCGAAACTGGATCCCCGCGACGTGAACTCGCTGATCACGGAGTCGATGCGTTTCCTACAGCCGGAGTTGGAGGATCTGGGGGTCGCGGTGACGCTCGAGTTGCACTCCAACCTGCCGACCTTGCAACTGGATGGCGACCAGATGAAGCAGGCGTTCTACAACCTGGTAAAAAATGCCATCCAGGCGATGGGCAACGGTGGCAAGTTGGAGATCCGCTCGGACCTGACGGACGAACATGTCGTGGTGCGCGTGGCGGACAACGGGCGGGGGATTTCACCCAGCGGGATGGGTAGCCTGTTCGAGCCCTACGTGACGTCGAAGGCTTCCGGCAGTGGTTTGGGGCTGTTGATCGTGAGGCGGATCGTGCGCGAACATGGGGGCGAGATCGAGTTCGAGAGTGAGGAGGGGCAGGGGACGGCGGTGACGGTTTACCTGCCGCGTGTGCAGCGCGGGATGAGGTTGTTGGAAGGGTGATGAAACTTTCAACTTTCAACCTTCGGGTGCTTATGGTTTCCGATGCTAAGAGCTAAGAGCTAAGAGCTAAGAGCTAAATGCTAAATGCTAATTAAAAATGATAACTGAATCCACTGTCCTGATCGTCGATGATGAGAAGAATACCCGCGATGGCCTGCGTCGTTGGCTCGAGGATGATTTCGATGTCTATGTGGCTGCGGATGCGGCCGAGGCGAAGGAGGTGCTCAAGGGCACGCCGGTCGATGTCATGGTCACTGATTTGCGACTTGGGGCGGACGATGGGATGCAGTTGATCGAGCACGCGCTCGGGCTCGCGCGGGCGCCGATCTGCATCATGATGACGGCTTATGGTTCGGTGGACACCGCGGTCGAGGCGATGAAGCGTGGGGCGTATGATTTTGTTACCAAGCCGCTCAACATGGATGCGCTGGAGATCTTGATCAAACGTGCGCTGAAGACACGCGGTATCGAGGAGGAGAACGTCTCGCTGAAGCGTCAGGTGGAGGACAAGTTTGTGGTCAGCAATATCATCGGCGAGGCGGCGGCGATGCGCCCGGTGTTCGATACGATCGAGCAGGTCGCACCCACGCGGGCGACGGTGATGATCTCGGGCGAGAGCGGCACGGGAAAGGAACTGGTGGCGCACGCCCTGCACAATTTGAGCGGTCGGCCGAAGTCGAAGCTGGTGATTGTCCACTGTGCGGCGCTCTCCCCGCAGTTGCTGGAGAGCGAGTTGTTCGGTCACGAGAAAGGGGCGTTCACCGATGCCCGGGAAAAGCGGATCGGGCGCTTCGAGCACGCGGATGGCGGGACCTTGTTCCTCGATGAGATCGGCGAGATCGATGCGGCGACCCAGGTGAAGCTGTTGCGCGCGATCGGCGAGCGCACGGTCGAACGGCTCGGGAGCAACCAGCCGATCAAGGTCGACGTGCGGGTGATTGCTGCCACCAACCGTGATCTCAAGAAAGAGGTCGCTGAGGGGCGTTTCCGCGAAGACCTTTTTTACCGTCTCAATGTGGTGCGCATCCACATGCCGCCGCTGCGCGATCGCAAGGAAGACATCCCGATCTTGGCGAACACCTTCCTCCAGGAGTTCGCCAAGGAGAATCGACGCGAGGTGAGCGAGTTCACTAGCGAGGCGATGCGCAGCCTGATCGCCCACCAGTGGCCGGGGAACGTGCGTGAACTACGTACGGCGATCGAGCACGGGGTGGTCATGTGCAACGGGCCGAAGATCACGCTGCGACACCTTCCGGAATCGGTGCGCGAAGAGGGAAATGGGATGGAGGTGTCCGCCGGGGGCTCCGGGGCGAGAGCCGGTTCGGCCGCTGGCGACCTCGACCTGGAGGCATCAGAGCGGAGGATGATCGAGCGGGCGTTGGAGCGGACCGATGGGAACCGCTCGAAAGCAGCCGAATTGCTGGGGATCAGCCGAAGAACTCTTCAGCGGAAATTGAAAGCTTTTCAGGACGGAATTTCTGACTAGACTAGGCACCCGTTGGCGGTGTCGGATTTTTTGTAATCCGCGATCGTCGCGATCCTCACGAGAACCATAAGCTAAGGCAAACCACACATTTCGACATGTCGATCCGCAATTTTTTCTCAACCGCTGGAGGCGAGCTAAGCCCCGCAGTCATCATTCGCCGAGTCATGTTCTTGATTCTGCTGTTGGCGCTCGGTTTTTTCTATATGGCCATTGATTTTCGTGGCTTGACGCACCCGAAGGGGATCGATCAGGCGCAGATCGCGCGTGAGATCGCTCGAGGAAATGGGTTTACGACCCAGATGGTGCGTCCACTGGCTCTTGATCAGATGCGTAATCACGCCCGCAAGGGAGACACTGAGGAGGAGCAGCAGGGTGTCTCGCTGACGCAGTTTCACGACACCTACCACGCCCCGCTCAACCCGATGCTGAACTCGGTGGTGCTCGGATTCTTCAAAGATAAATGGGAGTGGAAGGGGGATTCCGTGATCTATTTTCCAGACCGGGTGATCGCAGTGGTCTCGGTGATCCTTTTCCTGTGGGCGATCGGCATTAACTACCTGCTGATCTCGCGGATCTTCGATACCAAGATCGGCGGGGTGACCGCCGTGCTGCTGTTACTATGTGACCTGCTGTGGGAGTTTTCCCAATCAGGCCTGCCGCAGATGCTGATGTTCTTCCTGTTCTCGTTTGCGATGTACTTTCTCTACAAGGCGATCGAGAACTACCAGCTGAAACGTTCTCCGATCTTGTGGCTGTGCCTGGCTGGTGGTTTCTTCGGCCTGTTGGCGATGGCACACTGGATCGCCATCTGGCCGTTCCTCGGCCTGCTCTTATTTACCTCGCTCTATTTCAAGCCACGTGGCGTCCAGGCGGTGAGCATGGCTGGTGTCTTCCTCGTCTTCCTGCTGATCTGGGGGATCCGGAACAACAATGTTTGTGGCCAGCCGCTTGGTTCTGGTTATTTCTCGATCCTCGGTGGCCTGACGAACAGCGAGGCGTCGATCATGCGCAACTTTGATCAAAATCAGAACCCGTTGAACGCCACGGGGATGCCGACCCGCCTGGTCCTCACCTCGCTAGCGCAGGTCAATAGCCTCTACGTCTACCTTGGCTCGATCCTGGCAGCACCACTGTTTTTCCTGAGTTTGCTACACCCGTTCAAGCGATCAGAGATATCCAATTTTCGATGGTGTATTCTGCTGATGTGGGTGTTTGCGGTGTTCGGAATGTCGATCTTCGGACTATCGGAGGGGGCGACGGATCCGAACCAGTTGCACCTGTTATTCATCCCGCTGATGACCGCCTACGGGCTGGCTTTCCTGTCGGTGCTGTGGAGTCGTCTCGGCATTACTTCGCACCTGTGGATGATCCTCAACGGCCACCTGATCATCGTCGTCTTCATCAGTGCGTTGCCGCTCCTGCTGACTTTCTTCCCCGCGATCAAGCGCGGGCTCTGGACGAAGGATAGGAAGGCGCCGCCGTACACCTTGAGGCTGTTGCAAACGGAGGGGATCTTCAAGAAGAAGGATGTGATCGCCAGTGACGTACCGTGGAGTGTGGCTTGGTATGGCGATCGCCACGCCGTCTGGTTGCCCGGTTCGCTCTCGCAATTCAAGGAGCTGAAGAAATTCGCCTCGGATCGTGATAGCCCGATCAAGGGGATCCTGTTCACGCAGGAATCTGTTAACAAACCGATGATCAGTGGAGTGATTGGGCTACGTGGGGAGTATCGCGATTACTACAAGCCAATCATGTATTCTGCCTTGCAAAATTCGAAAGATTGGGCTTGGAGGAAAGGGGAAGATCCATGGCTAAACAACATTGGCTCTAGTTATCTCCAGAAGTTCGATCTGGAATATCGTGTTCCCTCCATATTTGTTAGAGGTGGCGGTATCCACTTCTTCATTGATCAGGAGGCCGCGATGCAGGAGATCGAGAGATTCAAGGAAATGCAGGAGAAGGCCACGGGGAGTTAGCTGGCTGATTCCCAGAGACTGGTTCGTTTTTTCTTTTCCCGGGATTCGACCGCGCTAATATGTAGTCCACCGGTCGTATTGCCGGGCGACGCCACCTGACCGATCATGCCGAAAAAGAAATCAAGTAAAGCCGATCCGCCGTCTGATGACCCCGCGATGTTCGAACGCGCTCTTACCGAGTTGCAAGAGATCGTCAGCGAGATGGAGGGTGCCCGTCTGCCATTAGAGGATTTGTTGAAGAAATACGAGCGCGGCACCGGACTGTTAAACGTCTGTCAGGCGCAGATCAGCAAGGCGCGCGAGCGCATCGAGCAGATTGCAGCGGAGGCGGAAAATGGCAATGTGGTGCTCGAACCATTTGACCCAGAATCAGGAGGGGCTACGAAGACCGCTGGCAGTGCCACTCAATCTCCCCAAGACCAAGAAAAATCGACTCTAGATGACGACATCAAACTCTTCTGATACCCCTTCCGAACCCCTTCCGCCGATCAACGGCCCACAGGACGTGAAAGATCTGCCGCTGGAGCGGCTCGATGATCTTGCCGCCGCCGTGCGTGAACGCCTCATTACCAGCCTAGCACGGACTGGTGGTCACCTCGGGCCGAACCTCGGAGTCACGGAACTCTCGATCGCGATGCACCGCGTGTTCAACACGCCTAAGGACAAATTTTTCTTTGATGTCAGCCACCAGGGATACGTGCACAAGATGCTCACCGGGCGCTGGAATACGATCGATACGATCCGTACCTACAAGGGGCTCAACGGATTTTTGCTGCGCACTGAGAGCGAGCACGACTGCTATGGTGCCGGCCACGCTGGAACCGCCCTTTCGGCGGCGCTGGGGACGGCGGTGGCGCGTGACCTCGCGGGTGAGGACTCTCACGTCGTGGCAGTCGCCGGCGATGCCGCATTTACCTGTGGTGCGACTTTCGAGGCGCTCAACAACATCTCGGCGGCGACCAAGAAGTTCATCGTCGTGCTCAACGACAACGAGTGGTCGATCGCGAAAAATGTCGGGGCTCTCTCGAAATACTTCAACAAGATCACCACGAGCAAGACCTACTCGGATCTCCACGACAAGGCGGCAAACTTTGTCGAGAAACTGATGGGCAAGGGGATGCGCGAGCTGGCTGCGAAGTTCGAGGAGGGCGCGAAGAACATGATCGTGCCGAGTGTGATGTTCGAGGAGTTCGGGCTGCGCTACTTCGGGCCGATCGACGGTCACGACATCCCGTTGCTGGTGAAGACCTTTGAGTTTTTGAAAGAGCAGGACGCGCCAGTGCTGTTGCACATCGTCACCGAGAAAGGGCGCGGTTACGAACCCGCACTCGCCAAGCCGGATAAGTTCCACGGGCTCGGCCAGTATTCGGTCGAGACTGGCGAGACCGCTCCGGCGAAATTGCCCACCTACTCAGAGCTTTTCGGCACACGTCTGGCGGAGTTTGCCAAGGAGGACAAGAAGATTACTGCGATCACCGCCGCCATGCCTGGTGGATCAGGCCTCGGGAAGTTCCAGGCGGTGGAGGAGGTTGCGGAGCGCTACTTTGACGTCGGGATCGCGGAGGAGCACGCCGCTTTGTTCGCCTGCGGTCAGGCGGTCGGTGGATTCAAGCCGTTTCTGGCGATCTACTCGACCTTCATGCAGCGCGCCTACGACATGCTGATCCACGACGTCGGGATCCAGAACTTGCCAGTGCGTATCTGCATGGATCGCGCCGGATTGTCAGGTGATGATGGGCCGACCCACCACGGCCTGTTCGACATCGGTTACCTGCGCCACGTTCCGAATTGGATTTTCATGCAGGCGAAGGACGAGGAGGAGTTCATCGACATGCTCTGGACGATGGCCAACTATAGTGATGGCCCGACCGCGATCCGCTACCCGCGCGGTGCGGGAACCGGCGCGACCCCGAAGGCCAAACCTGAAATTTTGGAGATCGGTGTGGCGGAGGTTGTCCAAGAGGGCAGCGATGTCACGCTCATCGGACTCGGCAACATGTTCGAGGTGGCTGTGGAGACCAAAGTGAAGCTCGAGGAGCTTGGCTACTCGGTCGGCCTGATCAACCCGAGGTTCATCAAGCCGCTCGACGCCCATGCGCTCGGTGTGGCGGCGAAGCAATCGAAAGTGCTGTGCACCTTCGAGGACCACGTCGCGATGAATGGATTCGGCTGTGCGGTTATCGAACTCCTGCACGACGCGGGCATTCATACCCCAGTCTCCCGTATCGCCTGGCCGGATGAGTTCATCGAGCACGGCAATATCCCGGCTCTGCGCAAGCAGCACGGGATGACGTCTGACGCTGCGGTGGAGAAGATCCTCAACGCACTCGGCGAACCGTTGCCGATGATCGCAGACGCGACCAAAGGCTCGGAGGCTCCGGTGAGCTAGCCAGTCGCTACCGGATCCCCGAGGCACGGTAGTGCTGCCTGACCTTAGGGCTTGTCAGTAAATAACTCCTACAATCTGCTGGTTATTTTGGCCATCACCCGCGTTAGCTTCCAACTCAAATAGCCCGCTATAATCGCTGAAATCTGCCTTGGTGCTGGCTAAAATTCCTGCGCATCTTTGTATGACTTATTTCCTGACAACCTCTTAGCTTCTCCCAAGGGGCGCCGGTAGATCGACACCTCGTCGATGGCTCCGGACAAGGGTTGGGAATCTTCGGGATAGCGCAGCACGTGCAGGCGCCCGAGCTGGAATCCGTATCCTTCGTCGTCGAAAGTTGGTGAGAGCGCTGATTCGGCAGAAAGTTCGCCGTCGATGTAGATTTGGAACGAATCCGTTGAGGGGTCACTCCCCGCGACGACATGATGCCAGTCGTGGATGAGGTAGTCTGCCGCTGTGTAGGCGTTGCTCCCGCCACTGTATTTAAGCGGTGCCTCTAAGAACCAAGGGGGTGGCGGGCGATTCAGCTGCCTCCCACGGAGTGCAACTCCATGCTACGCGCGGAGCGCTTAAAAAGTAGAACGGAGTTGCACTCCGTGGCTGCTACAAAATCTCACTTCACTCTCTATCTCCCTTCTTGAGTTGGTAAGCAGAACGATTCGATGAAGCTCTTAAACTAGTATCACTTTGGCTAGCTGCTACCCCTGACTACGATCGAAGCGACGAGCTCCGCATCGTGATCGAGTGCGTCGAAGTAGCTCGGGTAGCGCGGCGCCCACCCTGCCGCGCGCAATTTAGAATTGCTGACGCGCTTGTTGGTCCAGCCGCGTTTGCGATTCGGATCTGGCTCGCCCTCGGGTGGAACCGGTAGGCCGAAACGCTGCGAGAGTTCTTCGTAGCAGTCGCGTTGCCAGAGAGGCGTGTTGTCAGCGATATTGAAAATGCCTCTGCTGTCCGGATTCTCTAACAGAAATGCCAAAGCGGAAGCGGCATCATCGCGGTGGATCTGGTTGATCCAGCGGCCGTCGATTTGGGCGGCTCCTTCGAGAAATCGTTTTAAGAGGAACGACCTGCCCGGACCATAAATCCCGGCGAGCCGGGCGACGCTCCCGCCACTGGCGACGACCGTCTCTTCCGCCGCACGCAGGATTTTCCCGGTCTCGGCTCCCGGATCGGCGGGCGAGTTCTCATCGACGGGCTCGCCGTCTACCTGCGCGTAGACGCTGGTGCTGCTGGTGTAAATCAGACGTGCGTCGGGGAAAGCGTCGAGGAGGTTCTGGCACCCTTCCAAGTAGACTGAGCGATAGCGCTGGACACGATCCCCACCGCGGCCGGAACTCGCGCAATGCACCATGGCGTCGATCTCACCGACCTTGGCTGCGAGCGCTCGAACGGACTCGCTGTCGCCGAGGTCGCACGCCTCGGTCTCATCTGAGCCAGACAAGGTTAGGCCGATGACTTCGTGCCCCGCTGCGAGCAGCCTCAGCCGAAGAAATTCTCCAACGAAACCACAACCTGCGACGATGACCTTCATGATTTTTTCGGTCGGGCGTCGCGGTAATAATCGACAAGCCCGTCGATCACCCCATCCGCATACTCGCGGAAAATGCTTTTGCGCAGTTTCCCGGAGACTTCTTTCTGACCTTCGTAGTCGCCAGCGCCAATGCGCTCGTAGACCTCTTCGCTGTTCATCACGTAAGGTTCGAGGAACACAGTGGGGCAGTAGTAGATCCGGTTGGCCATCAGATTGCGGGCGTAGATGAATGGGTTGTCGCTGACGCGTTGCGCGGTCGGCTTGGTGTAGACGTAGGCGGGTAGCCGGGTCGCATCCGCCATCGAATCGGCGACCGCCGAGCTGAGCTTGAGTTCCTCCGGGTGGACACGTTGCAGCAGGCGCTTCATCAGATCGAGTCGCTGGTCGTGCAAGCTGAACTCGTGATTGCTGTAGGTGCCGTTGATGAGCAGGTGGAGGTGGTTGCGGTTGACTAGCTGCGGTTGTGCGGGATCGCCCCATGACTCGGCATTGAAGTGCAGGCAGAGGGTCAGATCCGGCTTGATGAGCTTGTTGATTTTTTTCGCCCGCGCCCGGATCTCGCTCCAGCGGTAGAACATGATTTTGCTGCGCGCCTCGATCGCCTCCGGCGTGGGCGATTCCATCGCCAATTCCTTGGTCGCGAGTTCGATGAAATCCTCCGGCCGATGCTTGGTCACCGGTTCGTTTTTGGTCCGCACCAGCGTGACTTTGGCGCCGAGCGCTTCTAGTTCTGGCTCCAGCAGTTGCGCGACCTTGAGGGTTAGTTCACCCTCTTTCACCTCGGTGCCCTCGCCGTCGATCTGGTACCAACGCTCTTCCATTTTCGCCCAATCTCCGCCGATGTGTCCAGGGTCGATGGCGATCTTGATGCCCTTCAGCGGGAGGATTTCGACCTCGTCCGCGCCGATCGGCATCTCGGCCGCGCTGCGCCAGTAGCGTTTTGGAGGGTCGCTGCTCGGGCTGCTGGCGAAATCCAGCCGGTACGGTTGATCTGGCGCCCGGATGATGGCGTGATCGTCGTTGATCTTGATCGACGTCTTCCAAGCGGGTCCTTCGCTGTAGGTATCTTCGAGGACTTTCGCGAATGCTTCGCGCGTGATGGTTTTCTGGTAGGCGTCGAGATCGCCCCATTCCGGGGTCGGAGCGAGGACACTGATGTTGTCGCGCAGATCCATCGTCTCGTCGTGGCGGTTCGATGCCCACCACCACATCAGGCAGGTGAGTGGCAGGGCGGTCATGAGTCCGACGAGGATCAGTATTCCTGGCGCTTTTTCTCGGTTCGTCATAGGTGTTCGGGGCTGTTGGGGCTAGCGCTGAGAGTTCCTTGATACGAAGTAGCCGACCTCTTTGGCTGCATCGCCGAACCTCACTTTTTTCGGGTCGAATGTCTGCTGCAAAAACTTCTCATGTTCTCCCTCCTCCCAGTCATCAAGGAACGGGTGAGATCCTGCAAGGAATTCCTGCCACCCCCAGATTCCACCGCAGTCTTCCATCGGAGCGATGCCCTCGCCGTCGATCATTTTTGGCTTGGTATTCGGTTTTGCTTTGGATTTTTTACTGGCCGCGGGTTCAGGCTTTCCCTCGATGACGATCAGGTGATCCCAGTTGTCGCCGAAATCGTAGATGTAGTGAAACTCGCGTTTCTTCGTCCTAGCGATCTGTGTGAGTGTAATACTGAGTTCCTCGTGCCATTCGAATGGCTTCAGCGATTTCCCTTGTAAGAATCCGAACTCGTGGAGGTGGTCGTCATCCCAATTCATCGTACCTTCGATTGCGCAGTGGAGGTCGAAGAGGCAGGCGTCGGTCGGCATGGTGATGCGCCGCCAGATCTTCGGCTCCGAGCCGACGAGTTCGATGCGGATTGTAAAACGTTCGCTGCTGGTCGGTTGCCGGTATTCTGGTTCCGGTAACGGTTCGTCCTCCGAGGCTTCTTCTTGGAGCAGGGTCGTGATGTGCTCGAAGAATTGCTTGATCGTCTCAGGCGGTGCGTTCTCTAGATTTGTGATGATCTCTGGCGGCAGTAGTTCGAGAACCTCTGGGGGCAGCGGATTGAGTGCTTCCCTGGCTGATTCGCGCGCCTTGTCTTGCCCCTGATTGATGAGCTGGAGGAGTTCGTTGACACCAGCCAACGCATCCACCTGCTCGAGTCCGATCCCCCGCGCCGCCGCGACTTCGCGCAGCGCTACTTCGACGAGTGGGTCGGTGAACCGCAGCCTGGCTGGCAGGAATTGGGCGGCGTCGGCGGACTCGGCGAATGATCGTCGGATCTGTGTGATGGGGCACTCGTCGGCCATGACTACAACCGGCATTCCGACCATTGCGCCGCCGGTGTGGGTGAGGGTGACCGTCGTGAAGGCGATGCGGCCCTCGTGTAGCACCGTGTCTGGCATGGGGAAGGTGCCACATTCCCAAGCGGCACTGCTGGGGACGATCTCGAACCCCTCGAGACGGGCGGCGAACAGGTCGTCCCGCGGGGCTTTGGGCAGTGGTTTCGGATCGGCGTCTGGGAACTGGCAGGAAGAAATTTCCCAGTCGCTGGCGATTTTCACATCGCCGTCCTTCTTGAGCGAGAACAGCGGGATCGGCGGGCGATTGACTGACGCTGAGTGATCATATTTCTCGCCCTCGGCCTGGAGATGGGCTTCAAAATCAGGCAGCAGCCGCAGGGCGATCGCGATCAGCTCGGCCTCCGAGGAATCGATCGGCCACGGGACGTAGCCAGGGAGGTAGCTGCGGAACAGCGGGTAGGCGTGGTGTCGCCGGCCGACGCTGGACTGGCTGAACTGCTTGTGCGCGCGGAGGTCGGACTTTTCCAGGTGTTCGCGATCGACGAATTCACACTCAATCATCCGCAGGTGGTATTGGAGAAATGACTCGTCCACCGAGCCTGTGTCGAGGATGTCATTCCAGAAGCGGATGCCCTCGCTGGGGAGGTAGAGTTGGATGGCGATGTTCTGGCGGGCGTGGCCCATGATCGAGACCACCATCGTCTCATCGCTTTCAGGGTGGCGGATCCCGAACCAATCATTCTCCTGAAAGCGCCGCCACGGCTCGGATTTGCGTGTTACCCGTGCCAGCGCGTGGAGTTGCTTGCCGATCGCCTCGTCGAGTGCAGGGATGTCTAGCCCTTCCTCGTAATCGAGGGCATCGCTGACAGTAATTGGCTCACTGTCCGCTTCGGTTGGGGTGGTGAAATCTGCGAGATTGAATAGGGTATCGCTATCGTCATCCGAGGTCATCCCATTGCGTATGAGGAAGGCAGGGCGATTGCAAGGGGGATCGTAGAAAATGTCTTGCAGCTCTGTGCCCCGTGGCAAGGATGGCGTGAGTAAATGAGTGTAGAAGATCCCATGGACGACAACGAACGCGACGAGGCTCCGGCAGATGGACCTGCGTATCCTTCGGTCGAGGAGATGGATGCGCTGCTGCCCGACTTCAAAGTGACCGAGATCATCGGCCAGGGAGGCATGGGGGTGGTTTACCGCGCCTGGCAGGAGCGGCTTGAGCGCTATGTGGCGATCAAGGTGCTGCCACGGGTCGGTGATGACGAGGAGGAGGAGTTCGCCTCACAGTTCAAGCAGGAGGCGAAGACGATGGCTAGCCTGCATCATTCGCACATCGTGACGGTGTACGATTTCGGCATGGCCGACGGGCTGCACTACCTCATCATGGAGCATGTCGATGGCGAGAACCTGTACGAGCATTTCTACGACGGTGCTTACAAGCCGCGCCAGGTCATCGAGATCATCTTGCAGATTTGTGACGGCCTGAGTTACGCCCACACGGCGGGAGTGATCCACCGCGATATCAAAAGCGCCAACATTCTGATTGGCCAGGATGGGATGTCGAAGCTGGTCGACTTCGGGTTGGCCACGCTGCAGGAGGCGCCGGGTGTCCTGCGGCGGCGGGCGTCTTCCGGGACGAGCTACGGGACGCCCGGCTACAGTGCCCCCGAGCTTTTCACCTTCGGCTCCCACGTGGATCATCGGGCAGACATCTACTCGCTGGCGGTGGTCGTCTATGAGGGGCTGACTGGCAAGACGATGGATGAAGCTTGGACTTCTCCTTCGGGGGCCGCTGGCGCTCCGTCTGGCATCGATCAGGTTCTCCGCAAAGCGACCAAGAAAGATCCGAAGGCGCGCTATCAGAGCATCGAGTTGTTTGCTGCCGCTCTGCGGCAGGTGCGAGATACTGGGCCGGCGACTACAGGTGTTCGCAAAGTGGCCGTGACTGTGGCTCCGGCAACGTCGACCGCGGTGGCGGCGGCGATCCCGGTGACCTCGGCTGGGAATAAGCAGCGTGTGGTGGTGGCGCAGCAGAAGAGTTCGATCACGCTGTTCGTCGTGTTTGGTATCATCGCTGCGATCTTCGTGCTGGGAGCAATCATACTCAGCAGCGGCGGTGACCCGCCATCGCCGCCGCCAAAATCGAAGCCGGAAGAGTTTTTGTCGACGGTTGGCGAGGAGAAAAACATGCCGCCATTGCCAGTTCCAATTCCCCCAGAGCCGTCTCCGGGAGTTGGCGAGCCGAAAATCCCGCTGGTCAATCCGTTTGAGCCCGAGGTTCCGATCGAACTCCCGGCGGATGTGGTGGCGGCCGAGGCAGCGCTCGCTGCGGAGATGGCAGAATTCGATGCTTTGTTCACGAGCGCCTACGGGAAGTTGGTCGAGAAGTATGTCGCGGCTCTAGACCGATTGCGCCCGGATGCCGACGTGGCAGGGATCGCCGCCATCGATGCTGACGCCGCAGCAGTGAAGCGTGGAGATCCGCCACCGGCAGAGGATGCTCCGGGGCTCTACGCCCCCTTGGCGAAGCTCAGACCCGTGCTGCGCGTGGAGAACGCCAAACTGGTGAAGCTGCTCTCGCAGCCGCGTATCGAGGTGCTCGAGCCGCACATCGAGAGTCTCAAATCGATCAGAGCTGGCTTGTCGGACGGGTCGGTTGGCGAGCTGGT
>JBLHKE010000116.1:0-13948 GCA_047619485.1 Verrucomicrobiales bacterium
GGACACCCTGAAGACGGCGCACGGCGCGGGCAGGAACGTGCTGATCCATTGCGCGGCTGGCGTCGGACGATCCCGGTGTAATCAATTTTCCGGACACTACAGCGTCGAGCGATCGTGGATCAGGTACCGGCACCCGCGTAGGATACCGTCATCTGTTAGGTTGCGTGCAATCTGCTTCATCGACAGCCCGTCCGGCTCCGGCACGAACCCGGCGATGTTCACCTTCCAGATCGAGAGCTGGATCACAAACAGGACGTGGTAGCGGACCAGCCCGCGCAGCGTCCACACCTCACCGTGAAGAAGTCGGTGGCGCCCAGCACGTCCCAGTGCATCCTCAGAAACTCCGCCCAAGTTGTCATCCGCTCACGTTCCGGAGCTGGCTCCATTCCCGCCAGTTTCAGGATATCGCCGATGCTTCATCTCCCGATGTCGTGCCCGAGATTGGCCAGCGCTCCCCTGATCCTCGTGTAACCCCATCCTCCGTTCTCCTCGGCCATCCTAATCACGAGTTGGCGGAGTTGCTCTGCGGTCGGCGGCCGGCCGATTTTGCGCCGCTTGCCGCTCGAATCGTATTTCTTCGCGCTGAGCATGGTGATGGCGCCCGGTCTTTGATTCGTTGAGCCGAACGGAGGGATGATCACTGATCACCTATTCACTTTGCGATAGAGAAAGGCGTCCGACGTGAGCAAGCATGTCAACAAGGCCTTCATGCTACCACCGCTATCGCGATAGGCTTTGTAAGCGTCCTGAAGGATCGGCGCGTCATTGATGGTCTCATTACGTCCCATCCAGTAGCGAAAAACATGGCGTACAAACACCTGGTTCACCCGTTCACTGGCAGCGAGCCTTTTAATCATCTCCATGGGATTCTGCACGGGACCATCTAAAGCGGGGTCGCCGCTGAGAGTGATCTCGCCGCTGGTATCGACCGGTTTTCCCTGGTCCTTGTCACGAACAAGTCCCAGTTGATTATACATTTCAAATGGCAGGCCGAGCGGGTCTATTTTCTGAAGATAGCGCCAGAATTCATTTTCGCGGGTGACCCGCATGCGGTGACGCAGGGTTGATTGAGGCTCATCTGGCAACACGGCATTAACAGTGATTGGAATGTCTGGCACGGCATCACCCAAGAGCCGTTCCCGGATCCAGCGCCCGCGCAGGATGGCATGATTGTCCATCGCATCCGAGTGAGAGACCAGCCAAGTGGGGTGAGTGAGAATGCCGAGGCGCTCGTTTGGGTTGACCGTGGTTATGGCCTTTAAGGAATTGATGGCAGGCGGGTCTTTCCCCCTGTCGAACTGGGACTGGCGCACAAAGATCGGCTTGGCGGGATTCGGAAAAATATGATGGAGCATGTTCTGGTCGTAAATTTCCCTCTTCGCTCTTTCGATCATTTGTCTGTTGTCTTTAGTGGGCGCAATCTCCTCGTATTCCTTGAAGGGAATATTTTTTTTGCCCCTGACCATAAAGTAAGCAATATCGGTTTGGAACAAGATGCCATGCCTGAAATTCTGCCCGGACGTGTAGGGCTGATAGATCACACGGTCGGTGGTCAACAATTCCTTCAATACATTTTTATCTTCATGCAAGATCAATTCAACCAGGCGGTCTGTATTGGCGATCATGCTATTCATCGCTGCGTAGTACGAACCAAAGTGACCTTCGTCTCGTTCGAGTTCCTTTTGATCCTTGCAGACACTGGCGGCGCGATCGTAGTCAAAATATTCCCTGAAGAACTGGAGGACGCGGGGTTTTCTGATGCTGTCATCATCCAGAATTCGGGTGACCTCCCGTCTGACGTCTTCGCGTGTCTCTAGTTGTCCCTCGGACAGTGCCGTTCTCAGATGATCGGTCTCCGGCCGTATATACGAGAAGGCCGCGTTGATGGCGAGCAGGAGCTCCTGTGCTTGCAGCATCACACCTCCATCCTCATCGGGATTCCCGGTTTCACATAGTTCCAGGCGAAAGATAACGTCGCGGTCTAGGAAGATCGGCGTCAAACCCAAGAATACCCCGTCTTCTTTCCCGAGCTGATTGATCGACTTATTGACGATTTCCAAGTAAATCGCGGTCTCTTCTGCATTGGGTGGGCGCAGCGTCAGGGCTTCAAACAGAAAATAAATGACTGCTTTAAGGCGTTCGTCGCTAAGCCCAGGTGTATTCATCAGCTCATACACGGGCGTCAAAGGTCGTTTGATTTCTTTGCCATAGAAAATGATATGCAGACCTCTATATTGTGGAGGTATTCGATTCATATCGAATGGCGAATCGGTAAACTGGTAGGGCTCCGCGGCGGGACCGTAGGCCATGAATCGCAATATCGTTTCTGCGATGCCAGCAATCAGCATCACCTCGGAGCAGTTGACTGAGTAAAGGTTGGCGTAATTGCGCAAGCCATGGTCGTTGATCATCGTCAGCTTAGACTGAAAACCGCTTACGCCTGGCAACTTCCAATATAGCGATCCAAACCGAAATAGACTTTGATCTCACCTTCTAGGTTTGCCGGGATATGATCGCCGTGTGTCCACACTCCTGGGCGACTTGGATCATATTTCCGCTTTGGGGTAATGAGATCATTCAGGCGGACAAGATGCTCCTGGGGATGGATGCGCCAGATGCGTGCCGGTGTGGATGCGGGCTCAAGATTTTTATGCTCGGTGCCAAAAAGAAGATCGTGATCAAGATGATTTCCCTTGCTCGGGCGCAGGTGATAGCTGTAGCCACCCTCATTTTTCAAGGCCTTGGTCAGTCCATCCGTAATCCAGGTGGAAATCTCTAGGCGCTCCAACAACTCCGGCTGGTTCCTTTTCCTCCTAGGCGGCATTTCCTTCAGGGCACCTCCGGAAACCTGCTGTGGAAATGGGGCGCAGAGAAATTTCCCGCTGGCGAGGCGATAAACGCTAAGCTATCTGGTGATAGTGGCGCTTTAGCAACGAAGACAGCGGGGATTTTATCAAGCTCCAGCCCGCATGAGATTTTCGGAGGTGCCCTTCAGGGCCACCTGTTCCCAGACCCGTTTCCACAGGCTGGCATTTAATGCCGAAACCTCGCCGAGACTCTGTAGAGAGATATCTCCTTTCTTGGTCTCATCGTCATGACAATCCAGGCAGTAATTTTCGAGAAAAGGCTTAACCAGTTCCATGCAGCTAGATTCGCCCGCCGGAGCTGACAGGGAGAGCAAACAGCCCAATAGAAACGCACCATAGATCGATCTGTAGTTAGACATGTCAGGCCAACAGTTCTTCGATCGGGCCGAGCTTACTCTGATGGACAAGGGCCAAGTCTTTGCCCATATTGAAGCGGTCAACTGGCGCGCCCACACCATGAAGAAAGGTGGTGTAGAGGTCGTTGATCGGACGTTCATTGATGTGGGTGTATTGACCAGTTTTAAAACGTCCACCGGCATTCCCGAGAAGCACAAAAGGCCAGTTAGAGCCGTCGGTATGCTGCTTGTCTCCATTATTGCTGGTATAGACAATTAGGGTGTTGTCCATCATCGATCCCGAGCCTTCAGGAGTAGCTTCCAGGGCATTCATGACCTTGACCAACATCTCACAGTTGTACTGACGAATCTTTATCCAGATAGGATTGTCGGGTTGGTCAACATGACCGAGGCCGTGGCCGCTATCATTGATCCCCAATCCTTTCCAGGCGCCGAAATACTCGCCGCATCCTGAGCCGATCGTTAAGACGTTGGTCAGGTTAGTCTGTAGAGCCGCGATACCGATCTCCAATAGGGCATCATGCCAATCGGTCTCGAATTTTGGTGTGGTGTAGCGCTCATCGGGTTTCGGGGCGTATTTTTTGAGCTGTTCCGACATCTTGGATAGTTGGTCACGCAATCCGTTCACATCCCGAAACCCGTTAACATACTTTGCGTAACGTTCACTTTCGCTCTGAGGCAATCCTTTCGCTTTGAGATTTGCCACACGCTCGACATCTAGCATGACATTTGAACGAGCCTGGTAGTGTTTCTTGATATTTCCATCGGCGATACTGCCGAAGAGCATCTGGTAGAGCATGTTGGGGTCGCAATGCATGAAGATCGGCTGATTCGGCCCTGAAGCAGTAAGATTGGCGACGGTTGGTCGCGCTTTCATATTCTCAATTGATTCCATGCCGATGCATAGTGGCGGGAGGATGGTCTGCGGCAGTGCCTGGCTGAGTGCATAGTCAATGGTTGCTCCTGCCGGAGGGACGCCTTGACTGCCTCGATAGCCGCCCAGGCCCCCGAAATAGGCGCTATGCCCGGGGCTCGTATGACGACCATGCAAACCTGTAATGATGTGCATCCTGTCCTTGTAGGGCTCCAATGCCTGCATGGGCTCAGTAAGGGTCACACCTTCGAGAGAACAGCTTTCATCGAGTCCCTTGGGGATACAGGTCAAGGGGTCAAACCCATGGTTCTGTAAAAAGAAGATGATGCGTTTTGGACTGCCGGCTATTTTGTTGGGCGTATGGTCTGCTGCCTGGGCATTGTCTGGAAATAGACTTAGGCCAAGTGGCACACCGAGGCCGGCTGCCATTCCATGGAGCATTTCTCTGCGATTGATCATGATCTGGTTGCTAGGAAATTTGGATGATGCCTAGGTTGAGAGAATCGCGTACCGAACGGCTACCAGTCGTCGGTGCGGAAGGGGCCGGCGGGCAGGCCGTCGCGGTTGTAGAGGTTGGCGCCGTCGGGGTTCATCTCGAAGGCGTAGCGGACAGCGACCGGTTCTTTCACCTCGGGGGAGGAGACGACGACGGCGTTGCCCTCGATCGTGGCATCGGCCCAGTGCCAGTTCTTGTCGGCGCCGGCGACGGCGAAGCGTTTGAGTTTGCCTTCCTTGTCCTCGCCGGCGGGGTTGCGGCCTTCCTTTTTGCCTACCATGAGGCCGGCTCCAACGTGTTCGAATTCGATCTGCGCCTTGCCGCCTTCAATCTTGATCGCCTTGAAGAGTGGCCCGGAGTAGGCCTGCCCCTTCTGGCCGTAGTCCTTGCCAAGCGACCAGCGCGCGAGGCGGTAGCCGACGTCGTACTTGTTTTTCGGGTGAATGTCGCCGGCCTCATTGAGCGGCACGGTGTCGATGATCACCGCCATGCCCGAGTTGGGAATGTTGAGCGACTTGGTCTGAGCCTCGCGCAGTTTGGCCCAGCCGTTGCCGCCTGCCGGGTTGTCGCTCGGCGCTTGGAAATTGGCGAGTTGCACCCAGTAGAATGGGAAATCACCCTGTCCCCACTGCTTGCGCCAGCCGCCGACGAGCGCGCGCGTCTTGTCGTAGTAGGTCTCGCCCTCGTTGCCGTTGGACTCACCCTGGTACCAGAGTGCGCCCTTGATCGGGAATCCGGTGATCGGGTGAACCATGGCATTGTACATCCCGCTCCAGCCGCCGACTTGAGGCGAGGGGTTGGCGGGCGCTGGCGGGATCGTTTTGCCACTGACGAGGCTGGAGCGAGCCCTAGCGATCCAGCGCTCCGTCACGTTCAGGGAGTTTGCCAAGCCGTCGCGATACACTTTGTCCTTCGCGACGACGGCTTCGTAAGCGGGCTTCAGTTCCTCGACAAGAGCCATGCCTTGCGGCGCCGTCCACGGCTCGATCCTGGTGCCGCCCCAGTTGGTGCCGATGATGCCGATGGGCACGCCGGTCTTTTTCTGAACCTCGCGGGCGAAATAGAATCCGACCGCGGTGAATCCTGGCGCTGTCTGTGGCGAGCACACCTGCCAAGGCGTCGCCGTCGGAGCCTCAGATTCCAGCTGGCCTGATTGGACCTTGTGGAAGCGGATCTGGCGGATCTTCGGCAGGTCTGCGGCCGCGATGTCTTCATTTGCGCCGAGGCAGCCACCGAGGCTCATCTCCATGTTCGACTGGCCGGAGCAGACCCAGATATCGCCGACGATGATATTTTTCAGTATCAGGTTGTTGTTTCCGGTGATCGTGAGTTCGAGGTTTTCGCCTTCCTTCAAGGCGGGAAGTTTGACTGACCACTGTCCGTCCGCGCTTGCCTTGGCCGTGGCATTCTTGCCAGCTAATGCGACGCTCACGTCCTCGCCGGGCTCTGCCCAACCCCAGACGTGAACCGGCAGGTCACGCTGCAACATCATGTGGTTGGTGAAGATCTTCGGCAGGCGCACGTCGGCGGCGGCCGGGATGGCGCTGGCGATGCTCGCCGCGAGCAGCAGGAGCACGAATTTTTGGCGGCGGAAGGCGATGGAGTACGTTTTCATGATTGGAATGTTACTAGATCGGACTATTTCTTTTCGTCTTCGGGAGAGGCCGCTTTGGCGGCCTTGCGGCCGGCTGGAGAGACCGGCCAGCGCCAGGTGTCGGCGAACTGCGCGCCGAGATCTTTGTGTGCGGCGATGCTGGCGGCGATGACGAAGTTGTCGACGGCGTCCTCCGTGGTCGCGGCGGCGGGGCGTTTGCCGACGGCGTGCCAGAGGCGCTTGACGAACTCGGCGCCGCCGTGGTCGCGGGCGAGGCGCAGGCAGAACGACGCGAACAGATCGGTGCCGTTGAGTCCGAGTGGGTTTTTTGGGGCGGCGTCGACCTTGAGGGTGTTCTCCCAAGTGTGCGATTTATCGGCCTCGTAGAGATCGACCAGCGACTCCATTATCTTGCGGAATTCCGGGCCACTCTTGTCGCGGAACGGCCCGAGTTTCGCCTTCGCTGCGTCAAGTGCCACCATGCGCATGAAGACCGCGTAGCCGGTGACGACCGAGCGGTCGCTCACCGGTTTCTTGTAGGCCAGTTGGGGCGAGTAGAACCAGAAATTGCGTCCGAATTCATACGGCGGAGCCTGGTCGATCGTCCCGCCGGTCTCGAAACCGCTGTAGAGCTGGACGAAGACTCCTGGGGTGAGCTCGATGCCGGTCGCGCCGAGGTAGCCGCAGGCCGCGCCGCAGGTCTCGTCGACCTCGGCGACGCTGAGCAGACCGTCAAGCTCCTTCATTTTCGCTGGCTTGCGTCCGGTCGACTCGTGGTAGAAGGCGTAGATCTTGTCGAAGGTGGTGCAGAGTTCGGCCATCAGTTTCGGGTCGAGATCCTCGCGTTTGGTGAGGAAGGCCATGTGTTTGCCGCGCCACGCGAATAGCTCGACCTTTTTTCCCTCGAAGGTGGTGTAGTCCACCGGGGCAGGTTTTGGTGACTCTGCTGCGTGGCTGACGGCAGGCGCGAAATGCGCGGCGACGGTCGCAAGGAGAAAGAGGCGGAGGTGCATAATCATATTTGAAAGGTGGATAGTCGAAAGCTTACCCCTTTTAACGCGTAGAACGCCCTCAACTGGAGGAGTTTATTGCACCTTTAAAATGCCGCGCATGAGGAGGCTGTGGCCTGGAAAGGTGCAGACGTAGTCGTAGTCGCCGGGCTTTTCCGGGGCAGTGAACTGGAGGACGGCGGTCTCGCCTTTGTTGAGTAAGTTGGTGTGATAGAGGATGTCTTTGGACTCCGGAAGGAATTGTTTGGCGAAACCCTCGGCGCCCATGGCGACCGCCATGTTTCCGATTTCGGTGCCTTTGCCGGGATTCGTGATGACGAGGTTGTGCGGCATGAAGTCGGGGTTGGCGAAGGTGAGCTTCACTTTCTTGCCAGCTTTCACCTTGAGCACGGCGACGTCGTATTTCATCTTCTCGGGTATGGTGTTGACGCGGAGTTCGGTGAGGTCGGCGGTGTCGGCGATGACTCCGCCGGGGATGATCTCCATGGGCTTTTCTTCCTCAACGACCTGGCTGCCGATGCGTGGGTCGGCCACGTACCAGTGGTGCTTCACGGTGGTGGCGGCGATGCGGGCGTGCTCGACCGGTGACTCGAGGAGAACCGCGAGCAGGGCGTCGTTTTTGACGTTGTGCTGCTGGTGGAGCCAGAGGGCTTCGAGGAGGTGGTGGGCGTGGTCTTTGTTCTTCGGGTCGAACTGTTTGACCCATCCGGTGACAGCGGCGATGACCTGTTTCGAATCGCGCTCGCTGAGTTCGACGCGGGTGCGGTGGCGCACGCCATCGATAGGGTGCTTGAGGTTGTCGAGGAGCGCAGGGATCGGCTGTCCGTCGATTTTGACCGGCTTTTGAAGCGGGCGGCCTTTGTAGGTGAGGCGGTAGATGCGGCCGTGGTTTTTGTCCCTGTTAGGATCCCTCACGTTGTGCTGCATGTGGCCGATGATGGCGTTTTCCCAGTCGGCGACGTAGAGGGCGCCGTCCTCGCCGAAGATCGCATCGGTGGGGCGGAAGTTTTTGTCGTCGCTGACGAGGAGCTGGTCGGTGGGTGTGCCCCAGACTTCGCCCACGCCGCGTTTCGGATTGTCGAAGCCGTCGCGGTGGAGGACGTACTGTTTGATGCCGAGGTAGCCGATAGTGTTGCAGATGAGGAAATTCTGCTGAACCTCGTCGGGGAAGTGGGCGCTGGAGACGATCTCGCTGGCGGCGACGGGGCGCACCTCTTTGTTGAGGAGCTGGTGCATCTGGAAACCGTTGCCTTGGGGGCGGACCTGGAAGGCGTTTCCGCCGGTGCCGTCGGTGGCGTAGTGGTAGCCCCAATAGTCGAAAGCGATGCCGTGTGGGTTGGGGCTGTTCCCGGCGTGGAAGGCGATGGTGTAGGTGCGGGGGTCAAAGCGGTACATCCCCGAGTTGCCAGTCTGGAGGGATGGCTTCCACGGGTTCTCGTGGTTGTGGACGAGGAAGATGCCGCTCTGCCAGTAGATGCCGCCATCGGGGCCGTAGATGAAGTTGTTGGCGGCGTGGTGAGTGTCCTCGGAGCCAATGCCCTGGAACAGGACGTAGCGGATGTCGGCCTTATCATCGCCGTCGGTGTCTTTGAGGAAGATGATGTCGGGCTGGGAGACGACGATGACGCCGCCGTTCCAAAACTCGAAGCCGAGCGGGTTGGCGACTCTGGCGAATTCGGTGGAGCGATCGGCGACGCCGTCTTTGTCATCATCGTGGAGGATGAGGAGGGCGTCGTTCATCTCCTTGAGCGGCTCGGGCTTCGGGTAGGTGGCCCAGCAAGCGGCCCACAGGCGGCCTTTGGTATCGACCTGGAGCTGGACCGGGTTGATCATGCCGGGAATGAATTTTTCGTCGGCGAAGAGTTTGATCTCGTAGCCGTCGGGGACGCGCATTTTCGCGATGCCTTCCTGGCCGGAGAGGTATTTGATGTTTTCTACCGGTCCGATGTTCGACTTCACGGCCACCGGAGCGGGGACGTTGTCGTCTTTGACCTCGATGTCTTTCCCGGCGGCGCGTGCCCAAATTTTCGGGTCGCGGTTGGCGGTCATTACGTCGAGCATCACGAGTTCGTGCTTGAGGACGTCGGCGTTCGACTGGCCGTCGACAAAGCGGAGGCCGGAGCGGCCGCCCCAGATGTCGTTGCCGTCGGTGGCGCGGTAGCGCTCGTGCCAGCGGAGGTTCTTGTCGAGGACGGCCTCGCGCACCGTTTCATCTGTGCCTGACAGGTCCGGCTGCTTGCCGGTGAGCGCTTTGGAAATGATCTCCCCGACGAGCTGGTTGCCGCGGCTGTTCAAATGGATACCGTTGATGGTGAGCGGCTCCTTGTGGGCGTTGTAGAGCTCTTGGGATGGGTTGAAAAGATCGACGTAGGTGACGCCGACAGTTTTGGCGACGAGTTCAGTGGCGGCGGCGATGCGGGCGAGCCGGGCGTTGTTTGCCTGACCGTTGGGGAGGTCGGGGTTGCCGAGGTTCTCGTGCGCGATAGGGCTGAATAGGACGATGCGCGGGATGGCGCCGCTCGGCTGCAGGCGGCGGTATTTGGCGACCATGTCCCGGAGCTGGGCGGCGTAGTTTTCAGGTGTGGTATCGAACGATTCGTTGTAGCCAAAGAAGGCGAAGATGATGTCCGCTTTCACGTGGACGAGGTATTGCTCCTGCGGGGTGAATCCCTGCGAGCGGGGGAGTTTGTTCACGCGGTCGCCGGAAAGGCTGAGGTTCCGGAAGGTCAGCTCGTTCCCGGCTGCGGCGACCTGCAGGTAGGTCTCGGTCCAGCCGTCGTGCTGCATGCGGTCGGCGAGGCCGTTTCCGACCATGGCGATGCGGTCACCTTTTTTGAACTCAAAATGGACGGGATCCCGGTAACCGGCGGGGGTCGGCTTCACCTCAAAGCCGCCGCGGCCGGTGTAGGCAATTTTATCTTCCTTCAGATTGAACTGGACCGATTCGGCGGGGGCCAAATTCCCTTTCGATTTGTAGACCGGCTTTTTGTCGGCGTTGAGGAGGGTGAGGTTGAAGCCCTCGAGACGATTTGCAAATCCTTCCCCGCGGGTCCAGATGCCGACCTGGTCGATGGTAGTGTTCTTCCCGAGGTCGAGCTCCCACCACGGGTCTTTCGAGTTTTCGGACGTGTGGGTTTGGCCTCCGCCTGCATAAACCGGGTCTTTATTTCCGTCGGTGGCGCGTGAGGCGGCTCCGTCGAAGCCGGTGCTGGACTGGGTGGCTTTCCCGGTGGGCGCGATGTTTTTGCCGCCGCTGATGACCTCGACTTCGGCGAGGGTGAGGGTGCGCTGATCCCCGGAGAGATCGACGCGGACGTAGCGGGCTTCCTTTGGCTCGGCCTGGATCGTGGCCGAGAGAAGTAGCGAGGCAGCGAGAAAGAGTGGGATTTTACGGATCATGATAGTTTGACGGAGCACTAGGCTAGGGGGCGCGAAAGAACGAATCAAACGCAAAACATTGGGGGCTGCGATGCGAAATGCTAGTAGTCGACCGAAGTAAACGGATGGGATGGTGGGGATTTTTCAGATCTTCGACGGCGGCAATGATCGCGGAGCGGTTGCAGTGCTTTGGAGCAAGCCCGATTAGCGCTTTTAGTTTTAATCTGTCGCAGACATGCTTTCACGGCCTCTAGACAATTATCCGCGATATCTATGAAGTTCCGTTTCCACATCCATCCCGCGCTGTGGGGCGCATTTTTCATCACGCACTGCGCCGCGTCGCTGGTTGGCGCCGCGCCGCAAGAGGCACCGCCGGACTTGACGCAAGATCGATCGGTCGACCGCAAGCGCACTTACAATCTCGGGCCGACAGGACTCCGCGGTTGGATCTACACGCGCGCGGCGAATTTCGTCGATAGCCAGCAGGGGCGGACGACGACGCTGAGCCGGCAGATCCTCGTCACGCACGTCGGTGAGGGCTCGCCGGCGGATGGCGTGATGAAAGTGGATGACGTGATCCTCGGTGTTGGCGGGAAGCTTTTCGCCGACGACGCGCGCAAGGCCTTTGGTGCCGCGATCACCGAGGCCGAAAAGATGCAAAAAAAAGGCGTGCTGAAACTCACCCGCTGGCGCAACGGCAAGACCGAAAACGTCGAGCTGAAGCTGCGCGTGCTCGGCACTTACAGCGCGACGGCACCGTATGATTGCCCGAAGTCGAAGCTCATCTTCGCTGCGGCCTGCGCGGCGCTGGAAAAGGAAAAGCTCGACCCGAGTTGGAACGGCGCGGTGAGTGGACTCGCGCTGCTAGCGACGGGTAATCCCGACTACCTGCCGCGGGTGAAGGAACTTGCGATGAAGATCGTCCCGCAGGCGCTGAGGGTCGAGCTGCGAGATGGCATAGTCGTCTGGGACTGGGGCTACAAAAACCTGTTCCTCTGCGAGTATTATCAAGTCACCGACGACAACGAATTACTGCCCGCGATCGAGGCCTACACGACCCATCTTGCGAAGGGGCAGAGCATGTATGGCACCTTCGGGCACGGCATTTCGCTGCGCACGGCGAATGGAAAACTGCACGGCTCCATCCCGCCCTACGGCCCGGTAAATGCGGCCGGGTTGATCGGGAACATGGCGATCGTCGCGGGCAAACGCTGCGGCATCGCGGATCCGGAGATCGATCCAGCGGTCGTTCGGGCGGCGAAGTTTTTTGGCTACTTCGTGGATAAGGGCGCGGTGCCCTACGGTGAGCACATGCCGTGGCCGAATCACGAAAACAATGGCAAGAACGCGATGGCGGCGGTGATGTTTGGAATGACGGGAACCTATCCCAAAGAGACACATTACTACGCGAAGATGGTGACGGCTTCTTTCCACAACCGCGAGTACGGACACACCGGCCAGGGTTTCAGTTATCTTTGGGGCGCGCTCGGTGCCAACGCTGGCGGACCCGAGGCGGCGGCGGCGTTCTTGCGCGAGGCGGCGTGGCACCTCGATCTCGTCCGGCGCAGCGATGGCTCATTCACCTACGATGGCGGCGAGCAATACGGCCCGGGCAAGACCGAGGACGACACCTACTTCGGCAAAAGCGGCTACTACGGTCTCAGTCCGAACGCGTGCTACGTCCTCACCTATTCGCTGCCGCTGAAGAAACTCTGGATCACCGGCAAGGACGCGAGTCCGAAGAACTTTCTGAGTCGGGAAGACGTGAAGGAAGCGGTCGCGTCGGGCCTCTTCTACGAGCAGCGCAAAACGAAATCGGTGCCCGATTTGGAGGGGGCGCTCGGCGATTGGTCGCCCGTCGTTCGCGGCTTCGCCGCAGTCGAGCTCGCGTCGTGCCCCGAATCGAAGACCATGGTGGCGGAGCTCATTGCGATGGCCGAGGGCAAGAACGCATGGCAGCGCCAGGGCGCGTGCGAGACACTCGGATACATCAAGAATGCTGAAGCCCTTCCAGTGATAGCGCGCTCACTCACCCATCCCGATCGCTGGTTGCGCGTGAAAGCCGCAAACGCATTAAAAAACATGGGCGACAAAGCGAGGCCGGTGGTCACGGAGATGCTCAAAGCCATCGTCAGCACTGCCGAGCCGACATTTCCTGTGCGGTGGGAAGACCCCGTGCAACTAAGGCATGGCGAACTCGCAGAGGCGCTGTTCGCGGTCTCTTGCGCGGATCCATCGAGGGTATCGACAACAAACTGCTCTACCCTGCGATCAAGGCCGTCGCACGGAACCCGGACGGCATGGCGCGGATGTGCTTGAACCATATGTTTACCGACCAGCTCAAACTCGAGGACGTGCAAGCGCTGGCTCCAGATATCCTCGAAGCCGTCAGGACGCGCTGCCCGGCGGACACGATGTTCGGCAACGAAATCCGCATGGCGGGATTCAGGGCGCTCACGAAATACCGCTTCAAGGAGGGCATCGAGGCCGGCGTTCTTTTTGCCAAGACCCAAGGCGGCCACGGCAGCGAAAATCGCACCGGCGAGATCATGCAAGGCATCGTGAGCTACGGCTCCGCCGCCCGCGAAGCCATTCCGGGGATGAGAGAATTGATCGCCGCGTCGGCGCCGTCGAGGACGCGATCGAAGCGATCGAAGCCGCGACCGGACAGCCCGATCTGCGGAGCATTCCGCAAAGAACGCGCCCGATTTCATCAAAGGGCCTGGAGCCCTGATCCTCTCTCCTCGTTGAACTCATGAAAAAACAAATAACAATCAAAGCGGCGCTCCTGCTGGTTCTCAAGGTTGGTTTGACGACCGCCCATGCCGCGCCGGAGATCAACAACCGTGCCGGCGCCGTGAATGTCGCGCCCGGTGGGAGCAAACTGCAAGGCAGATTGGACGGCGGTGGCGATTCCGATGTGGTGGTCTACTACGGACCGGCCGACGGCGGCACAGAGCCCGGAGTCTGGGCGAACAAGATCGAATTGAAGGGCGTGAAGAACACCACGGAGTTCACTGCCACCGCCAACAAGCTGATCTTCGGGCAGACCTATTTTTATCGGGCGTTCGCCAGCAACGCGAGCGGCGAGAGCTGGGCGAACACCAGCGCCCAGTTCACCACACTCAAACCCAGAGTGCCGGCCACCGGTGCTGACAAGTTGCCAGTGAAAGCAGGTTTGGTTTGTTGGTTCGATGCGGCGGTCGGAGTGACCGCAGACGAGAAGGGAGTTGTGCAGACCTGGAGAGACCTCTCTGGCAATGGCCATGACGGAACCCTCGCAGCCGGTGCGCCGGTGCTGGCGCAGGATCAGAGCCACTCGCACCCGGCGGTGCAATTCCGCACGGCCTCCGGCGGTTGCGCGCTCAACCTC
>JBLHKE010000117.1:0-13921 GCA_047619485.1 Verrucomicrobiales bacterium
CGGATGATATTCTTCTCAGAACGGCAGCTCCGTATTGCCGTGACAGATTACGTCGAGCACTACCACCACGAGAGGAACCACCAGGGGTTGGAGAACAGGTTGATCGAGGCTACCGGGGAGGCCGCGAACGCCGCAGGGGAGGTCGTCTGTGAATCGAGGCTCGGAGGTCTTCTGAACCATTACAGGAGGGCCGCCTGAGCCCCGTCCGAGTTTTGGGACACTACGGGGCGGATCAAATCCCCTCAGAGAATCCGGGTGTTCCGCGATCGCGGCACACTCGGCTACTTTCTTTCGTGCCTCCTGCACTTGCCGGACCAGGCTCTTAAACTAGTGCCATTCGGGCTAGGCTCAGCTTTGCCCACTAGCGGATCCCGGCGTGCACGCGCAGGATGCGCTTTAGCTCCTCGATCGCGAGCGGGCTCTTGTAGGAGCCGTGATCGGTCGGGACGATCAGCTCCGAGGCGGCACCGTCCTGGTGCGAGCTCCAGTATTCCACCACTCCGTCCGAGCTGTTCGGCGTGTCGCTCTTGCCGCGATCGCCGATGATGCTGTGGTAGATGACACCCTTCTTATAAGGAGACGCGTCCATCGCGGCGACCATGGGAGCCCCGGGCTCCAGCGATTGGACGCTGGTGACTTTTCCCTTCATGAAATTTTCCTCCAGCTTCAAATTTTCCGAACCCACGGCCGTCAAGATATCGGTGGAGGTCTGCAACACTTTGACCGGCAATTTTGCCATGCGTGAAACCATGCCAGCGATCCCCTTCTCCGCCATCTTCGCACCGCGGTGTGGGGCTGAGAAGTAGACTACCCGCCCCGCCGCCGGATCGGGGGAGAAGAACACCATCTTGCGGATCTTCTCCTTCTCTTGCGGATCCATCTTCACCTGGTCGAACGGCACGTCGCTAATCTCGTTCCAAAACCGGTCGCCGAAATCGGCCACCAGCGTGTGGGTGAGCATGCCGCCCATGCTGTGGCCAGCGACGACCATGTTGTTCGAGAGCGGATCCTTGCCCTCAGGATCATACTTTGCCCTCAGCGCGGCCAGGTTCTCCCGCAGAAGGTTGGCCGACTGGTAGAGCGGATAGCTGCTCGGGTAGGCAAAGACCATGAATTGGTAGCGCCGCGAAATTTCCGGATCGCAGGTCATCTCCGGGATGATGTCGCGCCAGATGATCGGCACCGACACCAATCCGTGGATGAGGAGCACCGGGATCCGTTCAGGGTCGTACGGTTCCACTAAGTAGATCCCGGATTGTTTGAGACGTTCCTCCGGTTTAAAAAAACCTGTCAGTCCCCTGTTGTTCTTGCGCCCTTTCAAGAGCACTGCGAGCGGAGCCGAAAAATCAGCTGCTAGGGGCAGGCGCCGGTTTCCGACGGCGACCGTCTGCTCGAGCAAGGGGTTTCTCATCGAGAGCTTGACGGCGGTGGCACCGTCCGCTGTCTTCGCTTTGGCGATCGAATCGATCGTCAAGGTGACGGGCAGGTGAAGCCCGCGCTTGGGATAAAATTTCATCTCCCCGGCACGCTCCGCGCGCTGTTCTCGGATACCCACCATGGCAGCCCCGCAGCCCGGGCGGGACTTGCGCACCATGCCAGTCTCTTCCACGGACTCCGCCGCGATGAAGTGGTCGAAATAGCCCTTCTGGTAGATCGAACTCTTCGACAGCTCAGCCTCAAGACGCCCCGATCCCCCGCTCAGCTGGTAAGGTCCCGGAACCGAGCGCCGCGGGTCTTCCATCCAAAGCTCCGCGAAGCGTGCCAGCCCGGCGCCTTCGATTTCCATCAGCGCCTTCTCGGCCTCCGATCCCGACTCGGCCGTCCCAGAAGCCAGTAGTCGGTGGGCATCGACAGCCGCCATTAGGTAGTTGCCCGCCGCGTCCACCTTGTCGCCCTTCGCCTCGAGCTTGCGCGCGTTGTCGAGCAGCTGCGAACTCGCGTCCGCGAACGCCCCCAGCACCGACAGTGGCGCCTTGACCACCTGCCGCAATTGCCTCGTGGACTCGAGCCCTTGCTGGGTCACCCGCTCAGGCTCCGCGGTCACTTTTACGGTCGACGCGCAGCTGCCCAGACCGAAGCAGGCGACCGCGGTGAAAAGCACGACCGACAAGCGGATGGCAATGGAATTCAGGCGGCGCACGTGGGTGGGGTAGTCAGAGGTCATGCTAGTCAGTGTTTGCGGAAAGATGCTTTTGGAACGTAGACTCGTCTCTGTCAGCTGCCAGCGACAGTTTTCAATCGACCTCAACAGTAGCCAAATCCGGCGCGGGTCATCTTGTCTCTTCGCCCACGGTAATTAATCGGAAACTCGATCAGGGCGCCAAACTTGGCGTGCCAGCCGCACACCTCATTCCGTTTCGCGCGCACTATTCGCTACCGCGCGCTGCCATCCACTTCTTGCGGGCTTCGAGGTTCGTCTTGAGCTTGGCCAGCTGCTCGCGCTGTGCGTTGAGCTCGCTGTATTTCGCGAAAATGTCGAAGAAATCCTCGCGGATGTCGGCGACAGTGTCCTCGAGCAGGTCGGCGATCTCGTGCGCCCGGTCGCGATCGACGGCGTCCGGTTTGGGGCCGTCGGCCAGGGTCTCGAGTTCGTAGATCTGCTCTTCGCGCACTTTGATCAGGCTCTCGTTGCGCGCGATGTCGGACTCGTAGAGTTCCTTCTCCGCTGAGGTGATTCCCTTCGACTCCAGCTGCGCTTTGAGGAAGACGATGCGCGATTTCAAATAGTCGATATTCTTGCCGAGCGCCTCCATCATACCCTTGTCCTGCAGCTTCGTGTGGTTCGAGTCGCGCCGGTTCTGCCGCCAATCCTCGCTGATCCTGCGCTCGGTCCAGCTCCACCCCCAGTCGGAGCGCGTCGTCTCGTCATACTTCTTGAGTTCCTCGCTCTCGGTGAAGGATTTGGTCAGCTCAACGATCTGCGCTACCCGCTTCTCGATGCGCGCGTCGAACTTCTTCACGTCACCGATCAGTGTATCGCGGATCGGCGACTCTTCGCGCACCAGTTCCTTGATCCCGCGGCGCTTACCATCGTAGTATTGGATCGTCTTCGTCAGCCCCTCGATCGCCTTCTCCTTGGTGCGCGCGACCGAGACCTTCGAATCCTTCGAATCCTTGCTCTGCTTGAGCACATCGACCAGGCGATCGACGCGCTTCTCGACACGGGCATCGAGCGTGATGATGTCCTGGGCGAGTTCCGCCAGGCGCTCGTCGCGCTCGGTGATGTGGCGCTCGAGATTCACGATCGAGCGCTGGCGCGCGGCCATGTCGATCGGCTTGGCCGGAGCTGTCTCTTGGGCGCTCGCGCGCCCCTGCAGTGCCAATAACGCCAGGGCACCTATCGCGACGATTTTGAATGTGGTCTTGTTTAGTTTCATAATTTTAATGAGGGAAGAGAAAATTCTCAACGAGAGCGACGATTTTTTTCAGATGGTTTAAAGGTTTCGGGTTCTGGGTTTGACCCAGGCCGCTCTTATTTCCTTAACCGCCGCCCGATCTTGCTCTGGTCGAGGCTCAGGGTCAGTCCGGCCGACCAGCCATCGAATTCGTCCCCCCAAAAGTAGCGCCCCTCCAGGCCGATGTGCTTGAGCAGCGGGAGGTTGTCGGTCTGGCGGGTCAGTATCTTGAGGCCGACGATGTTGTAGTAGTCGGTCTGCAATGTGTCTTGGATGTCACCGCCAAGATCGACCCGCGCGTAGGCCACTTCGCTTCTCAGCGGCAAGCGCCCGAGCGAGATGCCGAGCGGAAACTCGGCGGCGATTCGCGTCGCCAGCACCTGCGAATCGGTCTCGAGATCTTGCGTGTCCCGCCCTCCGCCTAGAACGTCGGTGCGGTAATAGCTGTATTGGCTCGAGAGTGTGAAATCGATCCCACCTACACTCCGAGTGTAAGCGCCTTCAAGGTTCGGGACATAGGTGATCGAGTTGACGTCCCAGTTGACCGCGACGTCGTCGAGTTCTCTCTCCAGCGAACGCCCCAACTTGCTGTGTGCGGTGTAGCTGTTCTCGGTATTCGCGAATACGAAGCCCATCCCGGGGGAAAGACTGAAATGGTCACCGAAGCTAAACTTCTCGCCACCTCCGATCGACGCGATGAAACTGTTGTACTCGTTGCGGTCGCCCTCCAAGGGACCGCCGAGTTCGTTCTCGGCGCTGCCCCAGGCGATGCCCGCTTCGACGAAGGGCGTCGCTTCGACTGACTTCGAGAGTTCGCGTGCGCTGAAATCGATGTGGCCGAAAAATCTCGTCAGGCGCAGTTCCGAGTCGGTATCTGTCCGCGAGTGGTAGACGCCGCCCGACGCCCCTTGGTTACTGCCGAGGATCGAAAACGCCTCCGCCGAGCGCCCGACCGTGTTGGTGATCCGTTGCCGGGCGTCGCGGCTAAGGGAGATTTCCTCTGCCTGGCTGGGGCATTCGGCAACGAGAGCCAGGAGGGCGAGCGCGAGGAGGGATCGGGACTTGGGGGAAGGTTTCACAAGGCGCAAGGGAATCTATCTGGTCTGATTTGTCAAGATGACTGACCTGCTGCCGCTTGAGAAACCGGACTCCCAGCAACCCTGAGGGGCGAGTGGACAACGCCGAGATTCGGAAGTAAGCATGGGCACTGCGACAGGGCAGTTGGCAGTGGAATCCAGCGAGGCGAAGCCCGGGCAAAGATGAGTTTGCCTTCTCAATGTCAGACCGCGCGGCACCTGTCTCACAATTTCTCATTCGATGCTTTGGATCAACCATATCTGGGTGGCGCTCAGCGCAGTGGACGCTGCGGTCACCGCGCCGCACCCACCCGCACGCCAGGCTCCAGCAGCTGGCCTTCGGCTCGCGCTGGCGTTGTTGTGGCTAGCTTCGGTGAGCGGGTTGAACGCCCACCCCACACAGCAGAATGCCCCCGAGTTCCTTATCGATCGGTGGGAGACGGAGGACGGCCTGCCGGAGAATTCGGCGACCGCAATGGTGCAGACTCCGGACGGATACCTCTGGATCGGGACGTATGACGGCCTGGCGCGCTTCGACGGCGACACCTTCAAGGTTTTCAATCGTTCCAATACGCCCGAGCTGCCCAGCGCCGGAATCATCAACCTGCACCTCGACCAATCCGGGCGGCTTTGGGTGAGCACGCTGTCCGGACTGGTGGTTCGCGAGGGAGACAAGTGGCGGGCCTTCGGTTCCGACCAAGGGTGGGTGGGAGATTTCGTGCGCACTTTTTCCGAGCGCGCCAACGGTGACTTGCTGATGACGACCTTCGATGGCCGAGTGCTGGTATTCGAAAACGGCAGCGACCGCTTGAACGAACTTCCCTCTCCTCCAGGGGCGCCGAATCAGGGATACCAGGGTGCAGTGGACGGAGACGGCCAGTGGTGGGTGACGCAGAAATGGTTTGTCGGGCGATGGAATGGGGAGGCCTGGGTGACCACCCTCACTCCGGATCCATCCCTGGGCATGTCCCGAATCGCCTGCCACTCCGCCCGCGATGGCGGGGTGTGGATCCTGCTCGGCACAGAACTTCTCAAATTCCGGAACGGCATGGAGGTCTCCCGACGTACGTTCCCGACCCTGAAAGGCGGCATCTGGGGGCTCTACGAGGATCGCGACGCCAACCTCTGGATCACTACTTACAACGTGGGGCTCTTCCTTGTTACCAAGACGGGTGAGATTCGAAATTGGAATAGCTCCAGTGAGCTCGGGCACAAGTCCTGCCGGTTTGCGTTCGAGGATCGCGAGGCCAATCTCTGGGTCGGCACGAGCGGCCGCGGGTTGAGAAGATTCAAGCCGCGGCGATTCGTCGATATGAGCACGCCTGCGCTGGCCGAGGGCTCCGGAAAATCGATCTGCCTAGCTCGCGAGGGCGGGATGTGGATCACGTCCTACGGAGCGAGCGGGTACGGCCTGTTCCATTGCGACGACTCGGGGAACGTCTCGGAGGTGCCCCTCCCGGGTCCCGGGAACGAAACCAACTACGGCCTCTCCGTGCTGGAAGATCGAAACGGACGGCTCTGGCATGGCAACTCAAACGGTGCTTGGCGGCGGCAGGGTGAGTCCACTTTCGAACCGGTGCTCCCGCGAAAATCAGGAGGCGCGACCACGCAGGCGCTGTTCGAGGATTCTCAGGGGCGGGTTTGGATGTCGTCCGGCGTCGGCGTGGTTGTTTGCGAAGACGGGGCTGCGTTCCGGGAGATTGGTGAGAGCGAGGGATTGCCGAAGGGCGTCACCTACTGCTTCGCCGAAGACAGCCGAGGCACCATTTGGCTCGCAGGCACAAACGGGGTGTTTGGTTACGAAAGCGATCGGGTCGTCCCGATGCAATTCGAAGCCGGCTTAGCGCCGACTGAGGTCTTGAGCTTGAAGGCCGACCCCGACGGCACGATGTGGATGGGGATCGGCGACACGGGGTTGTGGCGCTGGCGGAATGGAGTCCTCGACCGGGTGGCACTGCCGGAGGGAATTCCGCTGCGATCCGCTCACGCCATCATCGACGATGGTCTGGGCTACTTCTGGATCACCTCCAACCGGGGTATCATCCGCGCCGCCCGGAAGGATCTGCATGCCACGGCCGATGGCTCCGTGGCCGTCCTGGATTGCCAGCTTCTCGACCGGCACGACGGACTGCCCGGCAACGAATTTCCGCTTGGACAACCAACCTGTGCCCGGGACGCCAGGGGACGACTCTGGTTTGTTCTGAACAAGGGAGTGGCGGTGATAGATCCGGCCAACTTCCGCCTCAATACGCTTCCGCCTCCCGTTCATTTGCAGGACCTGACGTATCGATTGAGAACTACCGTAGAAAAAAGCGGGGTGGTCGAAACTCCCGATACCGGCGTCCGCAGCGTGGTGCGCCTGACCGCACCGTTCTCGGAACCCTTGAAGCTTCCGCCCGGAACCCATAGCTTCGCCATCAGCTATTCGGCTCCGAGCTTCAGCTCCTCGGAGAAAGTCCGCTTCCAGACGATGCTGGAGGGGGCTGACAGCAGCTGGCGGGACGGAAATAAACAGCGGCAGTCGCGGCTGTACGGGTTGGCGCCGGGCGATTACGTCTTCCGGGTGCGCGCCGCCAACAACGATGGCGTGTGGAATAAGGAGGGAGCCAGCCTGGCCTTCATCGTGCAACCATTCTTCTGGCAGACAACCTGGTTCATAGGCGGAGGCGTCGCCGGGCTCGTCGGGGTCGTGGGTGGAGGCCTGATCTGGGGGGCACGGCGGAGGAACCGTGCCGAGCTGCGGCACTTGGAACACACGCGCCAACAGCAGGCGGAACTCGAGCACCTCTCCCGCGTGACCATGCTGGGGGAGCTGTCCGGCTCGCTAGCGCACGAGTTGAACCAGCCTCTCACCGCCATCCTCAGCAACGCGCAGGCAGCGCTACGCTTCCTCGCGCGGGAGGATGCAGATCTCGACGAGGTGCGCGAAATCCTCGCCGACATCGTGGCCGACGACCAGCGCGCGGGCGACGTGATCCGCCGCCTCCGCCTGCTCCTCAAGAAGGGTGAGCTGCAGTTGGTGCAGCTCGATCTGAATGCGCTTGTCAGAGAGGTTCTCAAACTGGTCAGCAACGATCTGCTCAACCACAGCGTCGCTCTCGAAATCGAGCTTGTTCCCGGCCCGCTTCCGATCTGTGGCGACCCGGTCAACCTCCAGCAAGTGATCCTGAACCTCGTCATCAATGCGACCGACGCCATGGCCGCGATCCCCCCCAGCGAGAGGTGCCTGCGGGTGCGCAGCGAGCGAACCGACGCGGGCTCGGCGCGCGTCTCGATCTGCGATTCCGGCGAGGGGATCGCCACCGATTCGAGGGACAGGATTTTTGAGTCGTTCTTCACCACGAAGGCCAACGGGATGGGGCTCGGCCTGAAGGTGTGCCTCACGATCATCGAGGCCCACGAAGGGCAACTCGTCGGCGATAACAACCCGGATCGCGGAGCCACCTTCCACTTCACGCTGCCGCTCGCGGAAACGGAAAGGGGGCAGGCATGACTCCGGCTGATCCGACGGTGTTCTTGGTCGATGATGACCCTTCCGTCCTGAAAGGTCTGTCGCGACTACTGCGCTCGTCTGGACACCGTGTCGAGGCCTTCGATTCACCCAGAGAATTTCTTCGGGAACACGACCCACAGGCAGCGGGCTGCCTCGTGCTCGACCTGGCGATGCCCGGCCTGACCGGGCTGGAACTCCAACAGGCGCTGGCAGAAAAGGGTTGCGCGCTGCCGATCATCTTCCTCACCGGTCGCGGAGACATTCCCTCCAGCGTGACGGCGCTCAAACGCGGGGCAGCGGATTTCCTCACCAAGCCGATCCACGACGCTTGCCTCCTGGCCGCCGTCGCTGCCGCCATCGAGAAGGACCGGGTCGCCCGGGAGGAACGTGCCAGACTCGACGAGATCCGTTCCCGATTCGAGACGCTGACGCCAAGGGAAAAGGAAGTCATGCTCCACGTCGTCTCTGGCCACCTCAACAAACAGATCGCCGGCGACCTCGGCACCGTCGAAAAAACCATCAAGGTCCACCGATCCCGCGTCATGGCCAAGATGGGCGTGAAATCGTTGGCGGAGCTCGTCTGGCTAGCCGAACGGTTGGCGATTAGCCCCAAGCCGCCGAAGGACTGAGCCCTATTGGACTAAGGTCCAATTTCACCCAGCTGCCGTCGGAGGTAAGATCTATACTTGATCGAGAGAAAATTTATCGTGGGCATCGTCGATGACGACTCGTCCGTGCGCAAGGCGCTGACGCGGCTGATGCGTTCGGCTGGCCTGGACGTGGCGACATTCGCATCCGGTGCCGAATTTCTGGAATTCGTGCAGACTGGCGAGCCCGACTGCGTCGTGCTCGACCTACACATGCCGGGCATAAACGGCTTCGACGTGCTCGCCGAGCTGGCCGCGGCGGGATCGCCCCTGCCGGTAATCGTCATCACCGGGCATGATTCGGAGGATGCACACGCCCGCGCCATGGCCGCCAACCCCGCCGCCTACCTGACCAAACCGGTCAATGACCAGACGCTGCTCGACGTGATCAGCACCGCGATCGCCGACGCGAAATTGAAATCCTCGCCCCTCTCATGAAGCCGCTCCTCGTCATCGTTACCAGCCTCGCCCTGGTCGTCATGCAGGGTTGCAAGCCTCCCGCCGAGGACGCCACGCCCCCGCGTCCAGCCGAACACGCCACGCCCCCGCACGACGCCCCCGCAGGCATGGCCTGGATCCCTGGCGGCAGCTTCACCATGGGCAGCGAACTCCCCGGCAGCCGCAAGAACGAACAGCCGACCCTCAAGGTCAAGATCGATGCCTTCTGGCTAGATGTCCACGACGTGACCAACGCGGAGTTCCGCAAATTCGTCGAGGCGACCAAATACCAGACCACCGCAGAACGCCCGGTGGATTGGGAAGAGATCAAGAAGCAGGTCGCCCCCGGCACGCCGAAACCGCCTGACGAGTATCTGCAACCGGGCTCGATGGTCTTCACGCCGACCGACGGCGCAGTCGATCTGAACCAAATGAATGGCTGGTGGCTCTGGACCCCCGGTACGAGTTGGCAGCACCCAGAAGGCCCCAGCAGCGATCTCACCGGCCGCGAGCAGCATCCGGTCGTGCAGGTTTCCTGGGACGACGCCGTCGCCTACGCCAAATGGGCTGGCAAGCGCCTGCCGACCGAGGCCGAGTGGGAATTTGCAGCGCGCGGCGGACTCGACGGCAAGCGCTTCGCGTGGGGTGACGAATTCAAACCCGACGGCAAATTCATGGCGAATACGTGGACCGGCGATTTCCCCTACCACAACACCAAAGAGGATCTTTTCGACCGCACCTCCCCGGTGCAGACCTATCCGCCGAACGGCTACGGGCTCTGCGACATGGGTGGCAATGTCTGGAATTGGGTGAGCGACTACTACCGTTTCGACACCCATGCCCGGCAGAAACTGGAACCGTCCTGTCACAACCCGCAGGGACCGAAATCCAGCTACAACCCCGGCCATCCCCACCAGTCCGTAGAGCGTGTCACCAAGGGCGGTTCGTTCCTGTGCCACGTCGATTACTGCGAGAGCTACCGCCCCAGCGCCCGCCGCGGCACCCCGCCCGACACCGGCATGAGCCACATCGGCTTCCGCTGCGCGAAGGATGTCGGCAAGGCCTCTGAGTCACCCAAAACCAAAATAGAAAAGTAGAAGACCACCAAACCATGATAAAGAAACCAAAAAACTGGCGAGTATTACTCGCCGCCACAGCCATGCTGGCCGCCAGCGGCGCCCCGGCGCTCGCGCAGGCCAAGAAGGCCGCGAAAGCGCCGTTCATAGACCCCACTAAACCCAACATCCTCGTTGTCTGGGGCGACGACGTCGGCTGGTTCAACATCAGCGCCTACAACATGGGCATGATGGGCTACAAGACGCCCAACATCGACCGCATCGCCAAGGACGGCGCGACGTTCACCGACTGGTATGGCGGGCAATCCTGCACCGCCGGCCGCGCCGCGTTCATCACCGGGCAATCGCCAATCCGCACCGGCCTCACCAAGGTCGGCCTGCCAGGCGCTCCCGAGGGGATGCAGAAAGAAGACCCGACGGTCGCCACCCTGCTCAAGGCACAGGGCTACATGACCGGCCAGTTCGGCAAGAACCACCTCGGCGACCGCGACGAGATGCTCCCGACCAAGCACGGCTTCGACGAGTTCTACGGCAACCTCTACCACCTCAACGCGGAGGAGGAGCCGGAGAACCCCGACTACCCGAAGGACCCGGCTTTCAAGAAGCAATTCGGCCCGAAGGGCGTCATCTCCAGCATTGCCGACGGCAAGACGGAGGACACCGGCCCGCTGACCAAGAAACGCATGGAGACCATCGATGAAGAGGTCACTGCGAAGACCCTGGACTTCATGGATCGCGCCCAGGCGGCGAAGAAGCCGTTCTTCATCTGGTGGAACTCCACTCGCATGCACGTCTGGACCCATCTCAAAGAGGGAGCAGAGGGCGTCACCGGTCTCGGCATCTACCCGGACGGGATGGTCGAGCACGACGGGCACGTCGGCCAACTGCTCGACAAACTCGACGATCTCGGGATCGCCGACAACACCATCGTCATGTATTCGACCGACAACGGTGCCGAGATGATGACCTGGCCGGACGGCGGCACCACCCCGTTCCGCGGCGAAAAGAACACCAACTGGGAAGGCGGCTACCGCGTCCCTACCCTCATCCGCTGGCCTGGAGTGATCGAGCCAGGAACGATCGTCAACGACATCGGTTCCCACGAGGACATGCTACCGACCCTGGTCGCCGCCGCTGGCGACGCCACAGTCAAGGCAGACATGCTCAAGGGGCGCAAGGTCGGCGCCATGACCTACAAGGTGCACATCGATGGCTACGATCTAGGCCCCGCCCTCAAGGACAAGACTAAAGAAGTCGAATGGCCGCGCAAGGAGTTCCTCTACTGGACCGACGACGGCAGCGTGGCTGCGCTGCGCTACAACAACTGGAAGATGGTGTTTCTCGAGCAGCGCGGACACGGCTTTGACGTCTGGCAGGAGCCGTTCGTCGAGCTGCGCTTGCCGAAGCTGTTTAACCTGCGCACCGATCCCTTCGAACGCGCCGACCACGAGGCGATGTCCTACCCCAAGTGGCGCTTTGAGCGCGCGTTCCTGATCGCCCCGGCGGCTGCCTACGTCGGCAAGTGGCTGCAGAGCTTCAAGGACTTCCCTCCTCGCCAAGAGCCGGGAAGCTTCAACCTGAGCCGCGTCATGGAATCCGTGAAAGCTGGCGCCAAGGGCACCGGCAACTGATGCTCCGCTGATCCAACCCTCCGGGCCGCACCTGTCCTATCCGGGTGCGGCCCTTTTTGCAATTCACTCGCCCCATGAGTCCACACGAATCCATCCAACAAATCTCGACCGCGATGAACGCTGCTGTCATCGGGCAGGAATCCGTCGTCGAGAGCCTCATGATCGCGTTTCTCGCCGATGGCCACGTCCTTATGGAAGGCCTGCCCGGCGTCGCCAAGACGCGCTCGATCAAGACCCTCGGCCGCCTCGTCGAGAGCGAGTTCAGCCGCGTCCAATTCACCCCCGACCTCCTGCCCTCGGACGTGACAGGAGCGGAGATCTACCGCGAGCAGAGCGGCAGTTTCGATTTCCAGCCCGGGCCGATCTTCGGCAACCTGATCCTGGCCGACGAGATCAACCGCGCGCCCGCCAAAGTGCAGGCCGCCCTGCTGGAGGCGATGGAGGAACGCCAGATCACCGTCGCCGGCACGACCCACAAGCTGCCGCAACTGTTCCTCGTCCTCGCCACCCAGAATCCGATCGAACAGGAAGGCACCTACCCGCTTCCCGAGGCGCAGATGGACCGCTTCCTCCTCTACGTGAACGTGCCCTACCCGCCCGCCGAAAACGAGGCCGCGATCCTGCGCCTGGTGCGCGGCGAGAAAGCCGGCAAGGGCGCCGAACCGCCGGCGGCGGTCGCGCAAGATGTCATCTTCGCCGCGCGCAAGGAAGTCGCCGCCGTCCACGTCGCTGAAGCCGCTGAACGCTACATCGTTGATCTCGTGATCGGCACGCGCGAGCCGCAACGCCACGGCGGAAATTTGGCCAAATGGATCCGCCTCGGTGCCAGCCCGCGCGGCACGCTAGCGCTCGACGCCGCCGCCCGTGCCCACGCGTGGTTGCAGGGGCAAGATTTTGTCTCGCCAGACAACATCCGTGCCGTCGCCCCCGCCTGCCTGGCCCACCGCGTCCATCTCAGCTACGAGGCGGAAGCTGCCGGCAAGACGCGCAGCGAGGTCATCGATGCGCTGCTCAATGAAGTAGCGGCGATTTGAACAGAAGATCGCGAAGATCGCAAAGAATTATGAAAAATTCCCCTCCTTCGCGTCCTTCTGTTCAAAACTCCATGGCGCGCACTACTATCACCCTCGACGAACTCATCCTCCTCCAGGCCGACGCCCGCGGGTTCTCCTTCCTGCCGCGCCAGCCCGTCCACTCCCTGCTATCTGGGAAACACGCTTCCCGGCTGCGCGGACGCGGGCTCGCCTTCGAAGAACTGCGCCACTACGCACAGGGGGACGATGTTCGGACGATCGATTGGAAGGCCACCGCAAGGCTGCGCAAAACCCACGTCCGCGTCTATGCGGAAGAGCGCGAGCGGCCCGTGTTGCTCGTCGTCGACCAGCGCTCGCCGATGTTTTTCGGCAGTCGCCGCGCCATGAAATCGGTCGCGGCGGCCGAGGTCACCGCGCTCGCCACCTGGCGCACCTTGCAGGTTGGAGATCGCGTGGGCGGCATCATTTTCGGCGACGACGAAATCATCGATCTGCGCCCGCAACGCAGCCAGACGGCGGGGCTGCGGCTTTTGCACGAGGTCGCGCGTCTCAACCAGTCGCTTGCAAAAGGTGATGGGAATCGGGTCACCACCACCCTCAACCAGGCGCTCGCGGCAGCTGCCCGGCGCGCAAATCACGATCACCTGGTCGTCGTGATCAGCGATCTCGACGGGGCGGATGAGGAGACCGAGCGCCTCGCGACGCGCATCGCCGCCCACAATGACGTCATCGTCGCCGCCATCTACGACCCGCTCGGCGCGACGCTGCAGAGCCGCCCGGGAATGGTCGCAGCGACACCGGCCGGACAGCTCAGCCTCCCTGCCGGAGGTGCCTTTCAGACCTCGTTCCGGCAGGCATTCGATGCCGTTCTCGACCGTTGGTATACGATCTTCCGCTCCCTGCGCGTCCCGATCCTGCCAATCTCGACTGCCGAACCACCCGCCCAGCAACTGCGCGAGCTGTTCGGCCAGCACCTCAAACCGTGAGCCTCTGAACTCCCTCCCCTCTTTTCGTGATTTGAACGACTCCGCCACCAGCCTCGACCAACTGCACGACCTCGCAGTACCACCCGAAATCTCCTGGTGGCCGCTTGCGCCGGGTGGGTATTGCGTTGCCGCCGCCATCGCGATC
>JBLHKE010000118.1:0-13908 GCA_047619485.1 Verrucomicrobiales bacterium
AGGCGGATCAGCCGTCCAAGGGGCATTCGTTTAGAGTTCATGGAGGAAGGTGGGATCAGTATGAAGCTGAACCCATGCCAAAAAGCATAGCTGATCTACTAAGGGGTTGTCAGGAAATAAGTCATACAAAGATGCGCAGGAATTTTAGCCAGCACCAAGGCAGATTTCAGCGATGATAGCGGGCTATTTGAGTTGGAAGCTAACGCGGGTGATGGCCAAAATAACCAGCCGATTGTAGGAGATATTTACTGACAAGCGCTAAGGGCGGCAAGACCATGATTTTCAGCGGATAGCCGATCGGTACCGAGTTTCGGCGGTTTTTCACAACTGGTAAGAGGTAATAAAAAGCCCCACTGCCTGATTGGCAGTGGGGCTTACTTGTTCGTGTTGGAATGGCTCGACGCTTGGACTTGTTAGCTCACCTCGATCGCGCGAGGCTTCTCGGCTTCGCGGATAGGTAGGGTTAGGTGCAGGATGCCGTCCTCCACGTTGGCTCCGATCGCACTTGGATCGACCTTTTCTGGAACTCGAACTTCGAGTCGATAGTTGCTTCGGTTCAGTTCGCGGCGGAGCGGCTTCCAGCTCTTGTCGGGCTGGTCGTTGCGGGTCGCGTTCAGCGTCAGCAGATCATTTTCGACCGTGAGGTGGACGCTGGATTTGTTGCAACCAGGCACGTAGACCCGCAAGCGGAAGGCCTCTTCGTTGCGATCGATTTCGTAGTGGGGGCGAACCCAAGCTTCGGATGTGACGTTTTCAGTGTTTGCCGGCGTGGAGCAGCAAGTCTCCTCGATGCAGGTAGATGTTTCGTTGTTCATGATTCTGATTTCTGGTTTGGTTTGAATTTGGATCTGTCCGAGTTACTCGACGGTGATTTCGCGTGGCTTGACTTCCTCGGCCTTCGGCAGGCTGACGGTTAGGACGCCGTCTTCGAGCTTGGCCGAAACGTCCGCTTCGCCGATCTTGTCGGGCAGGGGAACTGAGCGATTCAATGGGAAGTTCTTGCGCCCCTCTGAGGTCTCTTTCGAGATGGTGGCGGAGACCACGAGTGTTCCTTCCACGAGTTCGAGTTTGATGTCGGACTTGCTGACGCCTGGGAGTTCGAGCCGCACGTGGTAGTGATGCTCGTCCTCGAAGAGATCAGCGTGTGGTGTGTTTTTCGTGGAGCCAGCACTCGGATTGGCGAAGGCACCGCCAAGGTCTTCGAGGCCATCGAAGGCATCTTGGATCAGACGGCTGAGGCCAGAGCCAAGGCCGAACTGGTTTGGGTAATTGAATCGATTGGATTTCATAGTGTTTCGTAGTGTTTAGATTTGGATTGAACTCAGCTTTGTTAGCTGCAAGTGGCGTGCCAAACGGTTTCTGTGTAATGTAATCCATTGATGCTTTGTTGGTTGTGTGATTTCAGATAATTTTGTATGGCGGAAAGATGGTGTCAATGTGACGCATCCGGATACCAGTCTGTCGATGTTTGGTGCCAAATTGACGCAGCTCCTGCTATGGGCACACACAAAAAAGGGGAGGATCTTGCGATCCTCCCCTTGATGGAAATTTGCTTAAACTAGGCTTCGTCTAGAAGTTCCAGCCCATTTGGAAGTTGAACTTGCCGCCCGATCCGGTGAACTCGTCGGTCTTGAGTGGGTAGCCGTAGTCGAGGCGGATTGGCGCACCTGGCAGGATGAAGAGGCGCACGCCAATTCCAACATCGCTGTAGACGTCATCCACATCCCAAGCGCTGGCACTGACCGTGCCGACATCGTAGAAGGTCGCGACACGGACTTTCTCCCCGAGGTTGCCGGGGAGCGGCGTAGATACTTCAGCAGCGAGGTAGGCGGAGGTTTGGCCACCGAGTGGCTCGCCGTCCTCGTCCTTGGTCGAGCCCGCTTCGCGGTAGTCGTAGCCGCGCAGGTTGCGGGCGCCGCCTAAGAACTCACGCTTGAAGATTGGGATGTCATCGCTGCCGTCGATGGTGCGGAAGATACCCTCTAGGCTGAAGATGGTGTCGAGCGGCCCAGTGTAGTAAGTCGCGCCGCCAATCTCGAAGGCGTAGGTCTGGACGTCACCGCCGACTCCAAACTCAGCACCAGTGGTGAATTTGTAACCGGTGCGTGGGAGCGTGAAGCTGTCGCGAGTATCGACGGTGTATTCGAGGAACAGCTGGCTGTCAACGAAGTCACCTTCCTCGGATTGGATCGCCTCTGAGGCGTCGCTATCGATATTATGAATCTTGGCGAAGTCGAGGCGGTAGCCGAGCTTACCGAAAGAGTGCTCGCCGAGTGGCTTGCGCAAGCTGATCTCACCGCCAGCGTGGCGCTCGTCATAGAGGTCGGAGTTGTAAAAGATATCGCGGTAGAATACGCCAGTGGAAAGGGCGAGCTTCTTGTCGAAGAGCCATGGCTCAGTGAAGTCGACGGAGAAGTCGCGACGGCGTGTGCCGTATTTGAGGCTCATGCGGAACTTCTGCCCAGCACCGGTGAATTTCGGCCATCCCTTGATGTCGAAGTTGGTCTGGATGATGTCGACAAAGCCGACGATGCTGTCGATCGAGCTGAAGCCGGCACCGAAGTTGACGGTGCCGGTCGGCTTCTCGACGACCGAGATGCGAATGTCCTTGAAACCGTTCTCGGCGGAGTCGGTAGGGCTGACCTCTACGCGAGAAAAGTTTGGCAGCTGGCGAAGGCGAGCGGCTGAGGCCTCGAGCAGCGAGGTGTTGAAAGGCTCGCCCGGGAGGATGGCCAGTTCGCGGCGGATGACGCGGTCCTGAGTCTTCTCGTTGCCGATGACGTTGATCTCTCCGACGGTCGAGGCGGTTCCTTCAAAGATCGAATACTCGATGTTCAGGGCGTTGGTGCCAGCGCTTGTAAGTTGTGGCAAGACGTTGAGGTCGGCGTAGCCCTTGCGGCCGTAATATTTGCGTAGGAACTTGATGTCCTCGCGCACTGCCATGGCGGAGTAGGGCATGCCCGCCTGCATCTGGAGGCGGGAGACGATGCTGTCTTGGGAGATCGCGTTGGTTCCGCTGACGCTGACGCTGGAGACGCTGTGCTGAGCACCCTCGCTGATAATGATAATCAAATCGACATGATCAGCCTTGTCGGTCGGGCGGCGATCCATATCCATGACTCGGGCGTTCACGTAACCCTCGTTGCGGTAGTGGTCTTCGATCGCGAGCACATCGTCCTCGAGCGTCTGGTTATCGATCTTGCCGCTCTTACCGAAAAGCCTGAGTAGCTTGCGCTCTTTCAACTTCATTTTAGAGGTGAGCTCGGCGGTGCTGAACACGCTGTTCCCCTCGAAAGCGATCGAGTCGAGAATTGTGCGCTGACCTTCATCGATCGAGAACGTGATACGCGAGTAGCCATCGTCGCCTGAGTCGACTCTGTAAGAGACGTCGACGGTCGAGTAGCCTTCTTTGGAATACATTTTGAGGATATCTTCCCGAGCCTGTTGGAGCTTCAGGTCGTCCCATAACTCGTTTGCCATGAGTTCGATCTTGTTGCGCAGCTTCTTAGAGGAGATGGCCGAGTTGCCGATGAAGAGGATTTCACGGAGCTTGGCGCGTGCCTCGATCATGACGATGAGGCGCATGCCACCGGAGTAGGGTTCCTGAAGGAAGTTGACGTTCTCGACTAGGTTGCTTTCGTAAAGTCGCTTAAGATCTTCATCGAGCACGGCGGTGTCGAGCGAATCACCAACCTTAGTCTTCATGTTCGCGAGCACGGCGCCTTCGGAGACGCGGGCGCCACCGATGTATTGAACATCGATGTCTTTAATAACCTGAGCACCTGCCATCGAGGCAAATCCGAGGGTGATGATCGTTGCGAGCAATGAGATCGCTCGGTGGAACGTGGCTCTTTGAGAAAGCGCGGTTTGCTTGGTCATTCTGGCTGGTTTCGTTCTTCTGAAATGGTTAGTTACGGATCGCGGAGCATATCAATAAATGCTAAAATGTCCCCCGATTTTTTGCTGTTGAGCAAGACACAAATTTAAAGCAACTAGCTGAATCAGTCGTTTTTAAGATACCTTAAATATCGAAATAACTTATCAATCAGCGATGCTTAGAAAAATATTCTACCACCCTAACGCAATCTTGTTCCCAATGTAAAGGGATTAGGCGGGATATTCTGATGAAAACTTATCACTTTCAAGCTTAAAAATAAGTGTTTTTCGGAATTTCCAGAACAAAGCGTGATGGTTATTTGTCTGAGTGGAGTGCGCGGGTCTTTCTGGACAATTAGTTAAGATGGGTTAAGTTTTTAAACTCCCTCGGCTCTCCGGTCGAAAAATCCACCCTATAGTGGGAGTAATGTCTACTGAACCGGGCGATTTTATAAATTTTTGAAACATTGAAAGAAAACTTTTACAGCGAGACGACGGCAGAGCCCGAGACGCCATTTGATGTTTCGTTGCGCCCGCCAGCGTTTAGCGAATTCACCGGCCAAGATAAAATTAAGGAACGACTCCTCCTGATGGTGGAGGCGGCGAGGCAGCGTGGTGATGTCTTGGGCCACAATTTGCTCTGTGGGCCACCCGGGCTCGGGAAAACGACGCTCGCACACATTATTTCAAATGCGATGGATTCGAAAATCCACTGCACTTCCGGTCCGCAGATCGAGAAGGCGGGGGACTTGGCTGGGATTCTGACCAAGCTCGATCGTGGTGATGTGCTCTTCATCGATGAGATCCACCGACTCCACCCGACCATCGAGGAATACATGTATCCGGCGATGGAGGATTATAAGTTGGATATCATCATCGATAGCGGACCGAACGCGCGCAGTATCCAGCTCTCGCTGCCGAAGTTCACGCTGATCGGGGCGACCACCCGAGCTGGGATGTTGACCGCGCCGTTGCGCTCGCGCTTCGTGATGACCAATCGTCTCGACTATTATAATGCAGAGGAACTGACGGAGATCGTGGTGCGATCGGCTGGGCTGATCGATATCGAGATCGAGCAGGCTGGTGCGTTTGAAATTGCCTCGCGCTCGCGTGGCACGCCGCGTGTGGCGAATGCGCTGCTGCGCTGGGTGCGCGATTTTGCCCAGGTGAGGGCGGACAATATTGTGACAGCCGAGGTCGCGGACAAGGCTCTGGAGATGATTGACATCGATTCGGATGGTCTCGACGAGATGGACAAGCGCCTGCTGGAGGCGATGATTTTCAAGTTTGACGGTGGGCCGGTGGGTTTGAACTCGCTGAGTGTCGCGGTGGGGGAGGATGCGTCCACCATCGAGGAGGTCTACGAGCCGTACCTGATCATGCAGGGTCTGTTTAGTCGAACCCCGCGGGGAAGGATCGCCATGCCGCGCGCCTACGCGAAGATGGAGGCTGAGGTGCCGAAACGTTTGAAAGATGAATTGGGCGGCTCCGATCAGGAGGAGTTGCCGCTCGATGAGTGATCGGTCGTGCTGGGAGTGATTTAAAATCGATAGAAAGAAAAAGCCATGCTGAGAGAATTTACGCACCTAACCGAAAAGTTGAGCGACCCGGAATACCTGCATTTATTGCTGGAGCCGATCATGATCTGGGGGCTGGGGATCGGAGTGATCGCCTTCCTGTTATCGTTCCTTTTCGGAGAGCGTAAGATGCAGTTGGTCGCGCTGATAGTGATCATCGTGTCGGCGATGGCTGTGGTGCCATACCTGCAGCAGCGCAAAAAGGCCGACGAGCGGGTGGTTAAGCTGCGGGGCGACGTGAAGGAGATGATCGAGGAGAGCACCGAGCGGCGGCGGGATTCGCGTGGTGCTTATCTGGTGGTCGCGGCGTTGGCGGGGTTGACGATTTTGATGGGAGCCCACAAGGGCAAGCCGGGCTTGCTGGCCGGCGTGGCGACTGCGGCTGCTGGTGCGGTGGTGGTGGTGCACGGCGCCTGGCTCCATCTGAAAGATGCGGAGATCTATCACCCGAACATCCGCGTGGCGGAAATCGTGAAGGGTGAGGCGGAGAGGTCTCCGAAGAAAGAGAAGAGGGGCAAGCCGCCGGCCGAGCAGGCTGGCGAGGGGCAGACAAGCCAGGTGTCAAACTGGTCAGCGCGACCGGTTGAGCGACGTGTTAAAGCGGCGCGACCACGGTAGCTGGCTGTTGTAGGGCGCGTCGCACGGAGTTGCGCTCCGTGCTATCGGGTAAATCGGCGCAGTGCTCAGGAGAAATTACGCCCCAGAAATCCGTCGAGGTGTTCTCGGGAGAAGGTCTCGAGGCTCCACTTTTCGTCCGAGAGGAGGTCTGCTCCCGACGGCGGGACGACGTAGGCTTCGCATTGAACTTCTTCGCCTTGGGCGTTCACTGCAATGACCGGCTGGCGGATGTAGAAGTCGGACTCGAACTCATTGAGTGCCTCCAGGGTTCCGGCATCGATCTCACGATAGATCGATCCGTCTACGGTTTGCGATCGTTCGCCGGTTGGCAGGATGCCGGGGAAGGTCGCGCCCGCGACTGTCCGACGGATGAAGCTGTGAATGGTTCCTGGTTCCGAGGGGGTTGAGTGCCCGGTGACGGCTTCCCATACTTCAGGCAGAATCAATGATCCGTAGGCGAATAGGTTCATGGATTTGAAGTTAGCGAAGGGGTGATTTGCTCGCAAGGCGGAATTGGATTCCAATTGGATCCCTGGCCGGGGTAGCTTGTGGGCGTGCCTGATGCAAATCTACAGGGCGTGGTGGAGCGGGTGACGTTCCATAACGAAGAAAACGGTTACTGTGTGCTGCGCGTTTCCGTGAAAGGGATCGCGGAGACGGTGACCCTCATAGGTCATGTGCCGACGGTGAGCCCAGGGGAGGAGATCGTCGCTGATGGCGAGTGGGTGAACAACCCGGAATTCGGCCGGCAGTTCAAAGCGACCAAGGTGACGACCACTGAGCCGAACTCGCTCGCTGGGATCGAGCGCTATCTCGGCAGTAACCTGATCGATGGCATCGGTCCGGTGTATGCGAAGAAGTTGGTGGCGAAATTCGGTGCAGATATTTTCGAGATCATCGACAAACAATCGGCGCGGCTCCAGGAGGTCGCGGGGGTCGGCAAGAAGCGCAGGGTGGAGATCAAGGCGTCGTGGGAGAGGCAGAAGGCGGTGCGCGGGATCATGGTCTTCCTGCACGAACATGGCATCAGTACGGCGCGGGCGGTGCGGATTTTTAAGACCTACGGTGAGGAGAGTCTCGATGTGCTGCAGAAAAATCCCTACCAGCTGGCGCGCGACATCCGCGGGGTCGGATTCAAGACCGCCGACGACATCGCGCAGAAGCTCGGCATCCCGAAACAGTCGCCTGAGCGTCTGCGGGCGGGGATTGGGCATGTGTTAGTGACTGCGACGGACAAGGGGCATTGCGCGATGCCGGAGGCGGAGCTGTTGGAGTTGTCGTCGGATATCTTGCAGGTCGGTGAGGCTGAGGTCGGGGCAGTGCTCGGCACGATGCTGGGGTTCGGGGACCTGGTGAAGGAGGATCCCGGCAACACGGGTCGTGAGCTGGTTTTCCTGCCACACCTCAGGTTTGCCGAGGAGACGGTGGCTGCGCGATTGCGCTTCTTTGCCAAGCAGCCGGTCGCCTACCCGGCGATCGATATTGAGGCGGCGCTCGGTTGGGTTGAAAAGAAGACCGGGAAGACGCTGGGGGGCGAGCAGCGGATCGCGGTGGCCGAGGCTTTGCAGCAGCGGGTTCTGGTGATCACCGGTGGGCCGGGTGTCGGCAAGACGACGATTCTAAACAGCGTCCTAAAAATCCTAACGTTGAAAAAAATCGTGCCGGTGCTGTGCGCGCCGACCGGCCGGGCGGCGAAACGTTTGAGCGAGAGCACTGGTATCGAGGCCAAGACCGTGCATCGCTTGCTCGAGTTCCAGTCGGCGGACAAGGGGTTCGCGCGCAAGGAGAGCAATCCGCTGAAAGGCGAGCTGTTCGTCATGGACGAGACCTCGATGGTCGACGTGGTGTTGATGCATCACTTCTTACGTGCGCTTCCTGAGGGGGCACATTTGCTGTTGGTGGGAGACATCGACCAGTTGCCCTCCGTTGGGCCAGGGGAGGTGCTCGGGGACATCATCCGCAGTGAGATCGTCCCGGTGGTGCGCCTGGAGGAGGTCTTTCGCCAGGCGGCGGAGAGCCAGATCATTACCGCTGCGCATGCGGTGAATCGTGGTGCGCTGCCCGAGCTGGAGATCGTGGATGGGGTCGAGTCCGACTTCTATTTTTTCGAACGTGATCAGCCGGAGGCTGTTTTGAAGACACTGGTGCAGTTGGTGCGTTCGCGCCTTCCGCAGAAGTTTCAGCTCGATCCGGCGCACGATATCCAGGTGCTATGCCCGATGAATCGCGGCAGTCTCGGCACCCAGAATTTGAACGTCGAGCTGCAGGCGGCGCTTAATCCACCTGCGGAGATGAAGTTCGAGGTCGAGCGTTTCGGCGTGATCTACCGGCATGGCGACAAGGTGATCCAGGGGCGCAATAACTACGACAAGGAAGTCTACAACGGCGACATCGGGATGATCGTCGAGATCGCGACCGATCCGGGTAAGATCCAGGTGCGGTTCGAGGATGGTCGTCTGGTGGACTATGAGCCGGGTGAACTCGACGAGTTGTCGTTGGCGTATGCGATCACGATTCACAAAAGCCAGGGGAGCGAGTTCCCGGTGGTGGTGATGCCTGTTTCGATGCAGCAGTTCGTGTTGCTGCGGAGGAATCTTTTCTATACCGGCATCACCCGTGGCCGGCGCCTAGTGATTTTGGTGGGGGAGAAGAAAGCCTTCAAGATGGCGGTCGAGCATGGCGATGCCGGTGAGCGCTATGGCGGGCTGTTGGCGAGGTTGAGGAATGGGTAAGTAGCATGGAGTTGCACTCCGTGGATGGCTGCTGCAGCTAGTTGGTGATCTCGCTCTCTTCGGCGTCGTCCCGAAGCCCAGTTCGCGGAGGGCTCGGCTCGTTATTTACTGACAGACCCTTAGTGTGCTCTGCTGCGCCGGGCTAATGGGAGGGCTGTGCCGTCTCGCAGGTGCCGTCCACGGAGTGCCACTCCGTGCTACTAACTAACGACGCTTGTTAAAGTTCGCCATCTCGCGCTGGGCTTCGCGGTCGACGACACGAGCCTTGAGGGTTTCGCGGCGGTCGGCGTGATCTTTTCCTCGGCAGACGCCGAGCTCGATCTTCACGTGGCGGTTGCGCCAGTAGGCGCGCAGGGCGACGAGGGTCAGTCCCTTGATCTGCGTGTGCGAGTAGAGTTTGAGAATCTCCTTCTTGTGCAGGAGCAGGCGGCGCGGGCGCTTAGGGAGGTGTTGCTCGTAGCTCGCGTTGGCGTAGGACTGGATGTCGCAGCCGTAGAGGAACACCTGGCCGTCCTCGACGCGGGCAAAGGAGTCGCGCAGGTTGATCTTGCCATCTCGGATGGACTTTACTTCGGTGCCCTTCAGCTCGATCCCGGCCTCGAATTTCTCGATGACCTTGAAGTCGTGGAGCGCCCTCTTATTTTTTGCGATGTCGGCGTCCATCTTGCTTGGGGGAATTCCCGGACGCGGGTTCCCCATTTAAATCTAAAAGATTGATGGAGTGTTAGTCCTCTTGCTCCTCTTGCACATCGACGACGATTTTGCCCTCGATGATCTCGAGGAGGGCGATGTCAGCGGTGCCCATGCGCGAGCCAACGGTGACGAGTGGGCTGCGACCAAGGTTCAGTTCTTTGACGCGCTTGGAGACGACGTTGATCAGGAGTGGTGGATCAGTGATGATCGTGGCTGCTTTGTCTACTAGGTCGCTTCTCATAGGTTGGCTTTTTCCGTGGGTGGCCTTTGGCGGGCCACCGGGCTCTCCTGGTGCCACAAAATCAACGATGTTGTCTGGCTCCATGATTTGGTTGGTAAATTCGGTCAGGGCGTGGGTTTGGATCACGCTTCCCGTAGAACCAATGCCCTTAGACGGAATTTCTGTGAAATCAAGGGGGGAATGCCGAGATTTAGCCGAAATTAGTGTTTTTGACCGCTATTTCGTGCTGAGGAGAGATTTTCCGGTCATTTCGGCTGGTTGCGCCGTGCCTAGCATATCGAGCAGGGTGGGGGAGATATCTGCCAAAATCCCGTCGCGGAGGTTGTAGTTTTCGGCATCGTCCGCCACGTAGAGGAGCTGCACGAGGTTGGTCGTGTGCGCGGTGTGCGGGGAGCCGTCGGCGTTGATCATTTTCTCGCAATTGCCGTGGTCGGCAGTGATGAGCAACTTGCCGCCGAGCTCGAGGCACTTGCTGACGACGCGCTCGACGCAGGCGTCGATCTTCTCGACCGCCGCGATCGCTGCTTCGACGATGCCGGTGTGGCCGACCATGTCGGGGTTGGCGAAGTTCAAGATGATGAGATCGTAGTTTTCCATCCGCGAGGTGATCTCGATGGTAACTTCCTCGGCGCTCATTTCCGGCTGCAGGTCGTAGGTGGCGACCTTCGGCGACGGGATGATGGCGCGTTCTTCCCCTTCGAACGGATCTTCGGCACCGCCGTTGAAGAAATAGGTGACGTGCGGGTACTTCTCGGTCTCGGCGATGCGCATCTGCTTGAGGCCGGCCTTGCTGACCACCTCGCCGAGAACCATCTTGAGCTCTTCGGGCGCGAAGGCGACATCGCACGGGTAGTCGGCGTGGTATTCTGTCAAGGTGACGTAGTGGACTTTCGGCGTCTGGATGCGATCAAACCCGTCGAAATGGTCGTGCAGGAAGGCCTCGGTGAGCTGGCGGCCACGGTCAGCGCGGAAGTTGAACCAGAGAACGACGTCGCCGTCGTTGATGCGCTGGGTGTCCGCGTCGCCGAACACCATCGGCAGGAGGAACTCGTCGGTTTTCTGGTCGGCGTATTTGGCGGTGACGGCCTCGGAGGGGAGGATGTCCATCTTCTCGCCGATGCCGTGAACGATCGCATCCCAGGCGAGCTTGTTGCGGTCCCAGCGTTTGTCGCGATCCATCGCGTAGTAGCGCCCGACCACGGTGATGATCTTTGCGTTGAAGGGGGCGAGCTTATCCTCGCAATAGGAGAGATACTCCTTGCCCCCGGTCGGCGAAGTGTCGCGGCCGTCGGTGATGGCGTGCACGGCGATGTCCTCGACCCCGGCTTCGCTGGCGGCCTTGGCGAGCGCGATCAGGTGCTCCTGGTGCGAGTGGACGCCGCCGTCAGAGACGAGGCCGAGCAGGTGCAGGCGCTTGCCTTTGGCTTTCTCGAATGCCTTGGCGAGATTCGGCACGTCGGCGAGTTCGTTGTTCGCGATGCACAGGTTGATGCGAGTGAGGTCTTGGTAGACGACGCGCCCGGCGCCGAGGTTGAGGTGGCCGACTTCTGAGTTGCCCATCTGCCCGTCAGGTAGGCCGACGTCGAGGCCGCTGGCGCTGACGGTAGACTGCGGGTATTTCGCGTAGAGCTTCTGGTGGAAAGGCGTCTTGGCGAGGAGGGTGGCGTCGCCGTTTTGGACGGCTTTCTCAGCGCCGTCAGGGTTGATCCCCCAGCCGTCGCGGATGATAAGAATGGTCGGTTTTGGCATGGCGGCTATTCAAGGTTTGAATGCCACGCGGCGCAAGCATTTTACGGCAAACGTTTGCTTGGCTCGACTGCTTCGATTTGTAAACCGAAGTTACGGGCTACTGCCACTTGAACTTGGTGATGCCTTTCAGGTCGCGGACGTAGATCTCGCTGCCCGCGATTGCGATGTGTGCCCAAGTCGGGCTTTTGGAGATGCGATTGCGGTCGATGATCTTCAGCTCTTTCGGGTCGGCCTGCACCAGGAGGATCTCGCCGCGTTCGTCGAGCGCGAGGATCTTGTCACCGTTGGCGATAGTCGACCAGTATTCGCCAAATTTTTCTTCGGATTTCCAAGCCTCTTCGCCGGTCTCGAGGTCGACGCAGTGGAAGCGCTTGTCACGGCCGTGGAAGTAGATGTGTTTTCCGATGACGTTGGGCGACGCCATGTAAGCTTCGACTTTGTTGACCCACTTCTTCGTCGCGCGCCAGTTGTCGCCGTCTTTGGCAATGTCGAACATGAAGCAGCCGCCACCGTAGCTGCTGGTGAAGACTTGAGAGTCGCCGACGACGGTCGGTGTGAGGATGTTCATGCCGCGGAAGGCTTTGACCTCATAGTCCCAGAGCACCTTGCCGTCGTCGAGGTCGAGGCCTGCTAGCATGGTGCGCGTCTGGACGAGGAGCTGGCGTTTGCCCTTGAGTGTGCCGATGGTGGGGGACGAGAAGGCGCTGCCGTACATCTCGCGCTTGTCTTGCATCGCCGACCAGATCTTCTTTCCGGTGCGCTTGTCGAGCTTCATCACCGCGGCGCCGGCTTGCACGTAGAGGTGGTCGCCGTCGAGCATTGGGGAAGAGGCGAATCCGAAACCGGGGGCTGGGGTGTCCTCCTGTTCGGGGAAGTCGATCCGCCAGCGCTCCTTGCCGTCGGCGATGTTGATGCAGACGAGGACGTCACGCATGCCGCCGACGTAGACTGACTCGGCGTCGCACACTGGCGTAGACCTTGTCCAGCTACCGTTCTTGGCTGCGAAGAAGGGCACTTTCATCGAACCTTCCCATGAGCTTTCCCAAAGCTGCTTGCCGGACTTACGATCGAAGGCGCGGGTGATCTCGTCTTGTTTGTCTTTGGTCTCGACGGAGAACACTAGGTTCTTCGAGAGGATCGGGCCAGAGTAACCTTCGGCGAGCTCTTGCGACCAGATTTTGACGAGCTTGTCGGATTGAACCGAGTCAGGCCATGAGGCTTTGCTAGGCAGCGTGCCGTCGCGGTTCGGTCCGCGCCATTGGTTCCATTCGGAAGGGGGGGCTGCGGCGAGTTGGAGGGCGGTCGCTGCGAGCAGGGTGGCGATGATGAATTTCATTTATTCGGCTACGATTGATGGGTGAATTTGGACGAATCTTTTTTGCGGAAATCTTCGCTGTCGCGGGTAGTTTTCCCGTCGTGGAAAAATCGACCATTATTAAGCTACTACGCGAAGCCGTCAAAACGAAGCACGATCGGATGCTGGAGGCTGCTCGTGAGACGGCGGCTGGGGTGACCGATCCGGAGAACAAGGCGGAGAACAAATACGACACGCGCGGCCTCGAGGCGTCTTACTTGGCTGCGGGGCAGGGCGAGCAGGTCGAGGCTCTGCGGGAGGCGTTGCAGATGTTTCAGCCGGCAGCTTTTCCAGCGTTCGAGCCGGGGGCTGAGATCGCAGCCGGCGCCTTGGTCGAGGGGGACATTGGCGGTGAGCGACTTTTCTATCTGCTGGCACCGCGTGCTGGCGGGATTTCCTGCGAGTATGAGGGGTGCGAGGTGACGATCCTCACACCGGAGGCGCCACTGCGGCAAAAGCTGCTGGGGTTGAAGGCTGGGGATGCGGTGCCGCAACCTCCATTGAAAGTGCGGCGGGTTTTATAATTGCGGCCAATTTCTGGCGAAATCAGCTACCGGCCGGCGACCGAACGCAAAAGCGCCCCGCTGATGTCTCAACGGAGCGCTTGGATTTGATTCGAACGTCAGTCGGCTCTACTTCGCTTCCTTGTCCTTCTTCTTGCCTTTGCCGTCGCCTTTTTTCTTCTTCGCTGGCTTGGCGGTGAACTCTTCCTTGCTGAGGCTGCCGTCGCCATCTTTGTCCTTGGCCTTGATCAGCTTCTCGGCGAGCTCGGGCTTCTTCTTCATGCGTGCCTTGAGTTCGTCGAGGGTGACTTTGCCATCGGAGTCAGCATCGGCTTTCGCGAAACGCTCTTCGGCGCTGTGCTTCTTCTTCTCTGGCTTCTTCTCTTTGTCGTCGTCAGCGAAGGCTGCGGTGGAGGCGAAGGCGGCTGCGATCGCGGAGAGGGTGAGGTATTTAAGCAGTTTCATATCGGTTGTCTTATTCTTAGTTGTTGATAGGGCTCTCCGGGATTGGTCGGCCTACATTAAAATGGCTACGTATGGCGAAAACTCACATGACAAAATTGAT
>JBLHKE010000119.1:0-13805 GCA_047619485.1 Verrucomicrobiales bacterium
TCATGGAACACAAAATTCCGATCCACAACACGGCTCACGCAGTGGTAGTGGGAACTAAAACAAACGGTCGGCAAAATGGGTCTAGCTCGAGGCATACATACATCGTGGACATCTGCGTGCTAATTGCAAGCCTTTTCTTGGGGCTGATTGGAGTCGGTGCCTTGAATACTTCGACTTTTCAGGGCGCGGCTCGGCGATCTGATTTACGGATCTGGATCGCTCGGTTTGCGTATTGGGCGGTGGGCTCGCCCTGCGAGCGGTATAAATCGAGCTGGGGCATCGAGTTGTTCTCTAAGCAATCAAGCAGACATTGAACACCGAAGATATAATCCCGCAGTTTCCTCGGCTACAGCGACGGAATGAACTGGAAACGGTGGCTACGGGATGACTGTGTTTTGCAAATCGAAGTTACGGTCTCATGAAACTCTTCGGCGAGAAGTCCCACATTCGTTGACAGCGACCGGAAACCCGCTAATCTCTCGCCAGAGATGCCCGAAGATCCTAGCAATGAGGCTCAAATCCTACTCAACGAGCAGGATCTCGGTCACAAGTTGCGACGTCTAGCGTTGCAGATCCTCGAACTCCACGCCGATCGCGCCCCGGCCTTCGTCGGAATCCACACGCGTGGGGTCACGGTCGCCGAGCGGGTGCGAAAAATTCTCGCCGAAGAGAAACCAGATCTCGAAATCCCGCTGGGGACGATCGACGTCTCGTTCTATCGCGACGATCTCGACCATCGCCGCACCAACCCCGAGGTGCGGGGTTCAGACATCCCGTTTTCGGTCGATGAGGCAGAGGTGATTATCTTTGACGACGTCCTGTTCACTGGCCGCACGATCCGCTCGGCGATGGAGGGGATCATGAGCTTCGGTCGACCGAAATCGATCGAACTCGCAGTGCTGATCGATCGCGGCAACCGTGAGTTGCCGATCCAGGCGGACTATGTCGGAGAGAAGATCGACACTTCCCGGCGCGATCACATCCAGGTTTCATTCACGGAGCACGACGACGAAGACTCGATCAAGGTGACTAGGAGATAACGATTCGACGCATGGAACCTCGCAAAGATCTCTTACAAATCGAAGACCTCAGCCTCGAGGAGATCGAGTTCGTCCTCAAGACCGCGCAACCATACAAGGAACTCTTTAAGCGCTCGGTGAAGAAGATGCCGACGCTGCAGGGCAAGGCGGTACTTAACCTGTTCTACGAGCCGTCGACGCGCACTCGCTCGTCTTTCGAAGTCGCCGCGAAACGGCTTTCTGCCGACGTCACCAACCTCGCGGTTTCGGAATCCTCGGTGGTCAAAGGTGAGTCGATCTTGGACACCGTCGACACGCTCCAGGCGATGCGTGCCGACTACATCATCGTGCGCCACAAAGCCTCCGGCATCCCCAACCTGATCGCGAACCACACCGGTGCCTCCGTCATCAACGCCGGCGATGGCTACCACGCGCATCCGACCCAGGCGATACTCGACGCCTACACGCTGCGCGAAGTTTTTCCTGGAAAGGAACTCGTCGGCAAGAAGGTGCTCATCGTTGGCGATATCTTGCACTCGCGTGTCGCCCGTTCCACCAGTCGTATCCTCAACAAGCTCGGCGCAAAGGTCGGCGTGCTCGGACCGGGCACACTGGTGCCAGACGGGCGCCCCGAGGAAATGCAGAAGTTACGCAGCTTCGACGAGGCCTTCGAGTGGGGGCCTGACGTGATCTATCTCCTGCGGGTACAATTCGAACGCCAAGGGGAACAGTTTTTCCCCAGCCCCGGCGAGTACCATGCGGTCTACGGCTTGACCAACTCCCGCCTCCAGACCGCCCGCGAACGCGGTATCTGGGTGATGCATCCTGGCCCCGTGAACCGTGGTGTCGAACTCACCGACGAGGTGATGACCTACGAGCGCTGCCTGATCAACGCCCAGGTCGAGAACGGTATCGCGACGCGCATGGCGATCCTCTACTGGCTCAAACCCGAAACCGATTTCGTATGATCCGACTTTTCAAAAACGCCGAGATCGCCGCCGCTGGACAGATTGGATTGACGCATGCGGATGTCCTCGTCGCCGATGGGAAAATTTCCCAGGTTGCTAGTGGGATCGACGCTCCACAGGGCGCAGAGGTCATCGACTGCAGGGGCAAGATTTTACTGCCAGGTTTGTTCGACATGCATGTCCACTTGCGCGAGCCAGGTCGCAACGACAAGGAGTCGATCCACACCGGCACCGAGGCTGCGATCAAAGGTGGGATCACCGCTGTCGTCGCCATGCCGAACACGTCACCAGCGATCGACAGTGGGGGACTGGTGCGGTCGGTGTTGGATATCGCCTCCAAGACCGCGCGCATCCCGGTGCATGTCGCCGGTGCGATCACCAAAGGTCGTGAGGGCAAAGAGATGGCAGGTATCGCCGGCATGGTGGGGGCTGGCGTGCGCATGATCACCGACGACGGCTCGCCGGTCGAGAACCCGCAGATGTTGCGCCGCGCGATGGAATATGCGCGCGAGTTTAATCTGCTCGTCGCCTCGCACTGCGAGACGAAGGCTCTCTCGGGCGAAGGCGCGATGAACGAGGGCTCGGTCTCGTACAGGTTCGGGATTCCGGGCATCCCGGCGATGAGCGAGGAGATTTGTATCGCGCGTGACATTGCCATCGCGCGTCACACCCGTTGCCGATTGCACATCCTGCATGTCACGACCGCGCGCGGTCTCGAGACCGTCCGGCGTGCGAAGAACGACGGCGTGAACGTCACCTGCGAGGTCACGCCGCACCACCTGATTTTCGATGAGAACGACATCGTCGACTACGATGCCAACTTCAAGGTGAACCCACCGCTGCGCACGACTGAAGATCGGGCGGCGTTGCTAGCTGGGCTAAGCGAGGGGGTCATCGATGTGATCGCGACCGATCACGCCCCGCATACCGCATTCGAGAAACACCAGCAGGACTTCGGGAACGCGCCGTTTGGAATCACCGGTCTCGAGACGGCGCTGCCCTCGCTTTTCCATCACTTCATTGCACCGGGCAAACTCGACTGGGGGCTGTTGGTGGAAAAATACTCAGCCAAGCCGCGGGAATTGATGGGTCTTGATCCCGTAGAGATTGTGGAGGGCAACCTAGCGGAACTCGTGATTTTCGATCCGGCTGGTCAAGGGGAGTTCACCAAACAATCGATGCGTTCGAAAGCATCCAATACGCCGTTTTTGGACAAAACTCTGGGTGGAACCGTGCAGATGGTCATCGTCGGCGATCTTGAATTGTAGGCAATGCCTAGCTTAGGAGTTATTTACTGACAGGTTCTAAGGTTGGAGGGTGGTGGTGTTGCCAGCGCGGCACGCTTTTCTCGCCCATACGTGCGAACTGAGGACTAGTATCAGACCGAGTGCGAACGTGACTGCGAGGCGTCCCATTTCGTAGAGATCAGTCGACACGATCTGCTCCACGCCGGTGCGTTGAACTTCTGTGTAGTAATGCAACCACGTTGCGAGATCTCCGGCGCTGGTCAACAGTGCCCATAGTCCGGCTGCGAGAAAAATGGCTCGGTAGAGGGCGAATTCTCCGATCTCGGCAGTAGGTATCGGCGTGTCGCAACGAAAACAGATCAGGCGGGCGATGGTGCCGCTCAGAACCCAGAATCCGATTCCGATGAAGATCGGCAGAATGCGAAATATCCACTCGATCGGGGGAATCGCAAAATGGGCATGATGCCGGAGACTCGAGATCACTGCGGCGAGGAGAGCCACGGATTTGAGCGTCCAGATGAGCGCGAAAAAGCGCAGCGCGATGGTTGTAAGGGTTCTGGTAGTCATCTCTGTCATCGATGCTAATTAGTTTTTTATAGTGGTAAAGAAGCCTCGATCACCGATGGTTTCATGATAGGGATCGGTGGTGAAATTGAGTTCGTGTAGGAGGGTTCCATACTCGTTTGGTGTGTAGCACTTGCCCTGCGTGACCTGCATCAGGAGTGCGGAGTACTCTGCGGCGGGTAAGCTTCCTGTCTTTTCATTGTTGATGAAAACTTCGTGAATGATGAGGAGACCGCCGGGGTTGAGAGAATCTGCGGAGCGTTGGAGGATCCGGCGCACGTCGGCGAATCCCCAATCGTGAAGGACGTTAGAGAGCAGGTGGACGTCGGCAGTTGGCCATGGGTCGGTGAAAAAATTGCCAGTTTCGACGTTGATACGCTCGGAGAGCCCATGTTTGGCAACCGCCTCGCGCGCGATCTCGTCGACCGGAGATTGATCAAAAACGGTGGCGGTAAGTTGTTCGTGTGCAGCGACCATCGTCGCCGCATAAATTCCCGAGCCACCGCCGATGTCGAGCAGGTGCTTGCGGTCGCCGATGTTCACTGTTGCGGCTAGCGCCTGACCGAGCGCGAGTCCTCGACAGTCCATCGCCGCGGTGAACTTGCGTGCGAAGTCCTCCTCTAGCATCGCCTTGTGCCAATCATCCTGATCCTCGAGTGATGCCCAGTTGGCGGGTTTGTCGGTCTTAAATACCTTGAGGTAATCGAGCACGACGGGTCGGTCTTTCATCCCGTCATAGTAGGCTCCAAGGAAGAACGGTGAGGTGCTGACAAGGTGTTCTCTAGCGGTTGCGGTGAGCGTGTGTTTACCCTCGTCCGTTTCGATGAAGCCGTTGGCGCGAAACAGCGTTAGCATCACATCGACCGGGCGCGGGGCGAAGCTGAAAAAGGTGCAAATTTCAGAATCGGTCGCTCCGTTATTTGCACCCAACCAAGTGAAGAAGTCGAGGTGCGAGATCGCGGCGGCGAGTAGATCAGTAGCGTAGAGGCCGTCGCGGTAGCGGAGGATCGTGGTCGGGTCGGTGGCGGCTGGGGTGGTTAGACTGGACACCGGCTGAGAATTAGCCGTTTTGATTCGATTTGCAATCGAATTACCGGGCTTCGATAAAAAGCCGAAGTTGCAGTTACCCTGGCCTACCGGGCGTCGTTGTTGGTTTGACCAGTGAAGTGTTTTGGAGTGTGCCGGCCGAGCCATCGACGGATGTCCGGCATCTCGAAGAGTTCGTTATAGATTCAGTGGTTGAGCTTGTCGATCTCGGCTGGCTGCTGGGCGGTGACGAGCGCTTTGTGGACGCGGAGATGGGATACACAGATGAGGATTTCGCTCAGGCTTGTAAGGATTGCATCTATTGGCTTACTATCTGGGATGAACTCGAGCACGCGAATTTGGAAACTAGTGGCCGCCTTCGGCTGTCTTCTAATGCCACTTCAGGCGCACGCGGGCCTGCGGGTTGGTGCCGCGGCGGTCGATGTGACGCCGCTCGAACTTCCGGTGATTCAAAATGGCGGGTTTCTCGAGGGGGCGGCGCGTCTGGTGGCTGATCCGATTTTTGCACGTGCCTTGGTGGTCGAGGGCGACGAGTTGATCGCAATCGTGGTCGTCGATTCCTGCATGATGGACAGCGAGTTCTGTGATCGGGTCAAGGCGGCAGCAGCTGAGAAGACTGGGATCGCGAAGGACAAGATCATGCTCTCGGCGACGCACACGCACAGTGCTCCAAGCGTGATGAATTTTTGTCTTGGCACGCGGGCGGATCCGAAATATACGGAGTTTCTCCCGGAAAAAATTGTGCAGGCAATCATCAAGGCGAAGGCTGCGCTGCGTCCGGCAAAGGCGGCCTGGACTCGATTCGATGCGGGAGATTTCACCCAGACCCGCCGCTGGATCTTACGTTCGGGATTGGAACAGGTTGATCCGTTCGGGGAGAAAACAGTGCGTGCGAACATGCATCCCGGCTACCAGAATCCGGATGCAATCGGCGCGTCGGGACCGACGGACCCCTGGTTCACTCTACTGAGCTTCCGTGATCTCGGTGACGAACCGATTGCTCTTCTTGGGAATTTTTCGATGCACTACTTCTCTGGTCACGCTGGAATTTCGGCAGACTACTTTGGCCACTATGTTAGGGGCATGGAGAAGACCGGATTTCCAGTGGCGATCTTGTCGCAGGGGACGAGTGGCGATTCTTGGCGCGCTGATTATTCCGAACCGGCGCCCGAGATAGCTGTGACGATCGAGCAGTATGCAGGAGCATTGGTGGAAAAATCGGCTGCCGCGTTGGAGGGGCTCCGCTACGCAGCTGACCTGCCGGTCGGGATGGCTGAGAAACGCTTGATGATCGGGAGGCGCTTGCCCGATGCGAAACGGTTGGCATGGGCGCGTGGAGTTTTGCTGGAAATGGAGGGGCGACGCCCGAAAAATCGATCAGAGGTCTATGCCGAACAGGCGATCTACCTGCATGAGAATCCTGAGACCGAGGTCGTGCTGCAGGCCGCGCGCATTGGGGGAATGGGGATGACATCGATGCCGAACGAGGTGTATGCATTGACCGGATTGAAGTTGAAGTATGGAAGCCCATTTGAGCTGACGATGAACGTCGAATTGGCGAATGGTGCATCGGGTTACATCCCGCCTCCGGAGCAGTTCCTGCTCGGCGGTTACAATACGTGGCCGGCGCGCACGGCGGGACTTGTTCCCGCGGCTGAGACGCAAATTGTGGAGGCCTGTTTGAAGCTGCTCGAGAAGGTGTCGGGCAAGCCGCGGCGCGTGTATCGTGAGCCAGGATTAGCGTATGGCGTGGCGGTGTTGAAGTCGAAGCCGAAGGCGTTCTGGCGACTTGGGGATTTGGATGGGAATCAGCCGGAAGATGCCGCAGCTGGGCAGTTGAAGGCTAGATTTGAACCGGGCGTGGTGTTCCATTTGCCGGGAATTGGCCGCTCCGGGCGCTGCTCTCATTTTGCCGGAGGGCGATTGGCTGCCGAGATGGCTGAGGATCTTGGCGAGTACAGTGTTTCGTTCTGGTTTTGGAATGGCGTGCCGCACGACGTACGACTGGTGAGCGGTTATTTGTTCTCACGTGGACCGGATGGTGGCGAGGCGGCTGCAGGAGAGCATCTTGGGATCGGGGGGACATACGGACACGCGGGCAGGCTGGTGGTTTTCAACGGCGATGAGAAGCAGGGGCTGTTGAGCGGGAAAACAGAGTTGGGCGTGAAGAAGTGGCACCACGTCGCGCTGGTTCGCAAGGGCGCGGAGATCGTCGTGCACTTGGATGGGCGAGAGGAGATCCGTGGGGTGTTGGAGGTCACACACGATGGCTCACGGGAGATTTTCTTTGGCGGTCGCAGTGACAACTTCTCCAATCTGGAAGGCCGTATGGATGAGGTCGCGTTCTTCGATCAGGCGTTGACTGGGAAAGAGGTGCGCGAGCACTATGCCGCTTCGGCTCCGATGGAATCGCCAGCTTCAGATCCGCAGGCGAGCCTCGAGCAACTGGTTGTTCCGGACGGGTTTGTTGCGGAGTTGGTTGCGGCTGAACCGCTAGTGCGCGATCCGGTGGCGATTGATTGGGGCGGGGATGGTTCGCTGTGGGTGGCTGAGATGGCGGATTACCCATACGGCGTTGAGGACGGCGGGCGTGTGGCTCGACTGCGTGACACGGATGGTGACGGGAGCTTGGACACGCGCGATGATTTTCTGGCGGGTTTGAGTTTTCCGGCCGGGGTGATGGCCTGGAGAAATGGAGTCATCATCACCGCTGCTCCAGACATTTTGTATGCGGAAGATCGGGATGGTGATGGTCGCGCGGAGCATGTGGAGAAATGGTTCAGCGGCTTCATCGAGGGCAATCAGCAACTGCGCGTGAACGGGCTGAGGCTCGGGGTGGACGGCTGGATCTATTGTGCGAGTGGCGGGCATCACGCAGGCTTCGGGGTGAAGACGGTGGTGACGTCGCACCAGACAGGGGAAAAAGTTGAGATTGGCAGCCGTGATTTTCGGTTCAAGCCGGACGGGAGCATTGAGCCGGAGTCGGGGCCGAGCCAGTTTGGTCGGGTGCGCGACGATTTTGGGAACTGGTTCGGCGTGCAGAACGCGTACCCTTTGTGGCACTACGTGTTGCCTGATCGATATCTGCGGCGCAACCTGGACGCGCCCGCGCCGGATCCGCGCAAGCAGTTGCGCGGGCATCAGCCGCAGTTGTTCCCCGCGAAAGAGACGCAGAAACGGTTTCATGGATTTGACCACGTCGGGCGATTCACCTCGGCTTGTGGGATCTCGATCTATCGCGATGAACTGCTTTTTCCGCGGGTTGCTGGGGAGACGATTGCTTTTACGTGTGCGCCGTTTCACAACGTGGTACAACGCCATGTGCTGAGGCGGAATGGGATGAGTTTTACTGCTGAGCGGGCGGGGGATGGTGAGACGGATTTTTTTGCTTCACGCGATCGCTGGTGCCGACCGGTGATGAGTCGAACTGGACCCGACGGCGCCCTGTGGGTGGTGGACATGTATCGCTACATGATCGAGCACCCGGACTGGCTGCCTCCGGAGGGCAAGGATGAGTTGCGCCCGCACTACCGGGCGGGGGAAGATCGCGGGCGGATCTATCGAATTTTTCCGGAGGGGAAACGGCCGGAGATGTTTGCTGGACTGGAGCACGTGAGGGAGATTGGCGGGAACGGGATTGTAAATGATCTGGTGCAGCGGAGGGATCGGACAGGAGGGAAGAAGTTGCGGCTGAGCTACGAGGGGCATTCACCAAGCTGTCTGGCTTCTGCGATGATGAGTGGAACGATCGCATCGGTTTCGTGTCTGAACGAGGATGACGCGGAAGTGCGCGCCCTCGCGGTGAGTTTGATGGAGATCGGCGCAGAGTATCCTCCGCCGGCGCGGTTGCTCGCGTTGGCCGATGATCCGATGGCTTTCGTTCGCCTGCAATTGGCGTTCTCGCTGGGTGAGTGGGACAGACTTGAAGCCGCTGAGTGCCTGTTGAAACTGGCATTGAAGGACGGCGCGGATCCCTACATGCGTGCGGCGATCCTCTCTTCGGCAAAGCCCCATTTTGATGTGTTGCTGAAGGGCGTGCTGGCTGCGGGTGATGCGGACGCGAAGTTGGTCGAAGCTCTGCTCTCAATGGCTCCGGATGAGATTGCGATCCCGCTACTCGCGGATGTGACGGATCCTAGCGATGCGCAACTGCGGCATGCCGCTCGGTGGTTGCTGCGCAACCCGCAGACCAAAGCTCGATTTTCGAAGCTGATCGGTCGGGCGGAGGTAATTTTTCTTGATCGCGGGAGTTCCCTAGCGCGTCGTACCGCGGCCTTGCCGTTGGTGGTCGAGAAGCTGGCAGTCTTTCCTGATGGAATCGATGAACCAGAACTAGTCCGGGCAGCGATCGCCGCTTGTTGCGAGCGCAACCTGGCGGGCGAGGTGATCGTGCTGTGGGCAAAATTTTCTCCGCAGATGCGCTCGTTTGCGATCGGACAGTGCCTCAGTTCGAAGGCGAATGCGCTGGCTCTCTTGGCAGCTGTCGGAAGTCAGGTGCCGGCGGTGGAGTTTTCTGCCGAGCAGAGTCAGCGCCTGATGGCGTTCAATGATGCGACGGTGAAGGCATTGGCCAAGACGGTATTTTCGAGATTGGGAGGAACTCGTGCTGAGGTGGTTGAGATGTATCGAGGCGTTGCGGAAATCGACGGGGATGTTGCAACGGGACGTTCACATTTCGCGACTAGTTGTGCGTCTTGCCATCGATTGGATGAGATCGGATTGGCGATCGGTCCAGATCTTCGCGGGATTACTAGCAAAACGAAACCGGCTTTGCTGAGCTCGATCCTCGAACCGAGTCGTAGCGTGGAGCCTCGGTATTTGAGTTACTCCGCGCTGGGCGAGAAAGGCGAGGTGCTGGCGTTCGGAATGATTGCTGCAGAGACGGCGACCAGTGTGATTTTTGGACTGCTGGACGGCAGCGAAAAGGCGGTGGCGCGGAAGGATATTTTGAGCTTGGAGGGGATTGGGAAATCGCTGATGCCGGAGGGGCTTGAGGCAAATTTAGACCGGCAGGCAATGGCGGATTTGCTAGCGTATTTGGAATCGGCATTGGCTGTCGAATAGCGGTGTCCTTTTCTGCCCATTCGAACCTCGCCGGGCAGTATCGGAATTCTAAAACGTTTTGCTCGAATCCTCTAAGGGGTTGTCAGGAAATAAGTCATACAAAGATGCGCAGGAATTTTAGTCAGCACCAAGGCAGATTTCAGCGATTATAGCGGGCTATTTGAGTTGGAAGCTAACGCGGGTGATGGCCAAAATAACCAGCAGATTGTAGGAGTTATTTACTGACAAGCCCTAAGCCCGACAGGCTCTGAATCCGAATCATAGCGTAGTATTTAGGCTGCGTCCGCCGGAGCGATCCCATTTTTTTATGGCCAGTGCGCGAACAGAAACCAACGGCGTCTAGCGTGTCGTGCGAGAGCACAGACCAAGCGCAGATGGGTCTGCCGTTTCCGACCCAGCCTAGGACTGCGCCCAACGCCAATATGGGCAAGGTTGCCCGGTTTACTGGATGCAGCGAGCGAGACGTTGGGAGCCGCATGCTCCTCTTAGACTACTTTTTTCCGATCCGGTAGAGCGCTTTGTCGGTGCGCAGGATCAGGTCATTCCCAAAAACGGCAGCGCTGGCGAAGTGGCGGCCATCGAGTTTGTTCTCGGCTACGACCTCGAACTCGGTCCCGGCTTTCAGCACCGTGGTGACACCCTCTTCGTTGTGGAAGTAGAGGTGGCCATTGGCGTAGGTTGGCGCAGACCAGTATTTTCCGCCGGAGATGCGCTCGCGATACAATTGGTCGCCACTCTCAGCATCGAGGCAGGTGAGCGTGCCGCCGGAATCTGAAACGAAGTAGAGCTCGTCCCCGACAAGGATCGGCGATGGTGATTTAGGGACACCCTTGGTGTACTTCCAGGCGATCGAAGGCTCGGATGAACCTGTCGGAAGATCGACTGCGAACATTTCAGACTGCATGAAACCGGTGGCCATGAACAACCGGTCGCCCTTGAGCACCGCGCGGGCGACGTTGGAAAAGCCGAGGCGTTCGTAGCTCAGGCGCCAGAGTTCCTCACCCGATTCCGGGTCATAGCTGTAGAGCCAGTTGGCTCCTTGTGAGAGCACCTGGTGCTTGCCGTCAATCTTGGCGAGCAACGGGGTGCCATATGCTTTCTTCAGCTGCGGGTTGTCGTGGAGCTTGCCGCTGCGCTCGGTCTTCCATTTCACCTTGCCGGTCTCGGCGTTAAGTGCGGCGATGAACTGGCGATCACTGCCGTCGAGGTGGAAGATGAGACTCTTTCCGAACAACACAGGAGAGCCACCTGGACCGTTCTCGTGCATCACCGTGAGATCGGGATCGGTATTCGTCCAGAGAACCTTCGCGCTGGCGGTGTGGACGCAGGCGGTGCCGAGCCCGCCAAAGTGGCAATAGAGCTTGCCGCCCTCGATCCACGGGGTGGGGGAAGCGTAGCTGTTGAAGCGATGCACCCATTGCGGTTGTTTGACGGTGAACAACTCGAAGTCGTGTTTGATTTCGCCACTCTCCAGGTCGACGCCAATCGCTTGCAGCCGGACGGAGGCGAGCACCGTGACTTCCTGACCCCCGGTGTTCGCTTCGAGGCGTCGTTTCGTCTCTGCTGGATCGGCCTCGGTCTCGTGCGCCGCAGTCATCCATGCCATGCCATCCGCGATCACTGGAGAGGACCAGCCCCTCCCGGTGAGATCTGTTTTCCAAACCATATTCTTAGTCTCTGACCACTCCTTGGGAGTCTTTGCGTCAGGCGGGGCATGTCCCTGACCGTCGGGACCGCGCCACTGTGGCCAGTTATCTGCGAACGCCGAACCAACGGCAATGACAATCAGTAAGGCTGATGCTTGGATGGTAATTCTCATTTTTTAAGGGTCTGCCGGATCGGGCAAGTCCGACCGGCTCTTGGATTCTCTCCCCAGACTACTCGTCCGGGATGAATGGTGGTAGGTCCTCTTTGAAGATGTCTTCTTTCTCACCTCCGTCTTCCTTGTCACTGTCAGGTGCCCCACCTCCTTGATTGACGGTCGGAGCCTTCGATTTCTTGGCCTTTTTAGCGGCTGCATCAAGATTCTCTTGGTCGAACAGGCCTGCTGTCATGGTGGTCAGACCGATCGAAATTCCGAAGAAAATCATCCCGACCAATACCAACTCCCCTAGTCTTGGGCGGAATTTTGGGTGTGGGTGACGCTTTGCGTAGAACAGCAGAATCGAGCCAGACACGAGCAGGCAGAGCACAAAAATCGCTTTGGCGGCGGGTGTGTGGAAGATGTTGAGCACTTCGCAAGCTCTCTGCCGTGTGTGTAATTTCAACCTATTTTACTAGTGACTGGCGTTGAAAGCGGGTTACTGATCTAGGCGTTGTACCTCCTACTGACCAATGGCTGAAAAGAACTACATCGTCGGCACCGCCGGACACATCGATCACGGCAAAAGCACGCTCATCGAGGCGCTGACCGGAGTCGATCCGGATCGTCTACCTGAGGAGAAGGCTCGTGGCATGACCATCGATCTTGGTTTCGCACACCTCGAGCTAGAAGATCCGACCGGCTCGGGTGCGCCTTACCAACTCGGGTTGATCGACGTCCCGGGGCACGCCGATTTCGTCAAGAACATGGTTGCTGGCGTCGGCTCAGTGGACGTGGCCTTGTTTGTCGTCGCGGCAGACGATGGTTGGATGCCGCAGTCAGAGGAGCACTTAGAAATTTTGAGCTACCTAGGTGTCGCGCGCGCCGTGGTCGCGCTGACGAAGGTGGACACGGTCGATGATCCCGCCGAGCGCGTCGCCGAGATTTCGCTACAACTGGAAGGCACCGCCTTCGAGGGGGCAACGGTTGTCCCCGTCTGCGCTTTGATCGGAGATGGGATCGAGGATTTAAAAGAGGCACTGGCGACGGCGCTCGCTGAGACACCGGCACCTCGCGATATCGGTAAGCCTCGGCTTTCGGTCGACCGGGTTTTCTCACCGCAGGGAATTGGCACGGTGGTGACCGGAACCTTGAATGGAGGCCGATTCAAAAAGGGCGCGACGGCCATGGTTCAACCGTACGCGCAGAAGGCTTCGCTGCGCAATGTCCAGAGCCACAGCGAGAATCGCGACGAGGTGGTGCCGGGGACGCGCACCGCTCTCAACTTGCCCGAATTGGCGATCCGCAAAGGGCGCTCTCGCGAGGGCGTGCGCCGCGGCGATGTGGTGACGATCGGTGGGCTCGGCGAGGCCGCTCAAATCCTCCACGTCTCGGTCGAGAAGTCCCAGCGAGGGGCGGGGAATAAGGGGAGTTCAGCGCACCGTCCGGTAAAGCACGCCCAGCGCGTGCGCCTGCACCACGGCAGCGCTAGCGTTGGCGCGCGCGTGATGTTCTTTGAGAATAGCGACCTGGAGGCTGGCGGGAGGATGATCGCCGAACTGCGCCTCGATGAACCGGTCTACGCGATGGCGGGCGATCGCTTCGTCCTGCGCGACTGGTCGAAGCGCTTCACGCTCTGCGGCGGCAGCGTCCTAGACCCGACACCGCCCGACGGCAGCTATCGCGGCGAGAGCCAGAGGGTGTTCCTCGAGGCTCGCGCGAAAAACCCGCTCGATGCAGCGGTGCTTGTCACCTCGTTGATCGCTCGCGATCAGGTCGTGGTTGAGGGCGGCGACTTGTTAGCCCAATCACAGCTCTCGGTCATTGAGATCAAAGCTGCGGTCGCGACCGCTAGCGAAGCCGGTGCGCTGATGAGGATCGGGACGCGGTTATTCGATGTCAGTGCCTGGCAGGCTCTGGCTGATGGGGTCGGGGCGAAAGTCGACGCGATCCACGCTTCCAACCCAGAGCTCCCAGGGCTGCCTCTGAACGATTTGCGCGCGACGATGAAATCGCAGCTGCCCGAGGCGAAATTGTTCGATGTGCTGATCGACCATCTCTGCGCCAACGGCTACGCCCGCGCCGGCACGGCGAT
>JBLHKE010000120.1:0-13770 GCA_047619485.1 Verrucomicrobiales bacterium
GGGCAACCTCATCGGGTATCGGCGGCCGTCCGGGAGCCTTTTTCCGCCGGTCGCTGTAGTCCCATTTCGCTTTGATGAGCCGCCGGTGCCAGCGCAGGATCGTGTCGGGCGTGACGATGGTCGTGAGCTCCATCAGCACCTTTCGGCCGAGAGCCTTGCCCTTGGCTGCCAGGACGCGCCGCTGGTCATCGGTGAGGAGGAGCCGCTTCCTGCCCATCTTGTCCATGAGGGTTCGGATCTGGGCGTTCTGGAACTCGATGATCTCCTGCTGCTAGCGGTTCACCAATCCAGACAAGATCATGAAGAAGAGCTGCCAGGGGCGGTTGACGCTTACGGCAGCATCGCTGGGAAGTTGCCGCCGGTCTGGGAGACGAAAATCCTGAGGAAGCGCTTCGGTTCGCCGGGGGCGGGAACTGGCGTGAACGACCAGGCGGCCGGATTGCCGTCGCCGGTAATCGCAGCGGTCGAGTCATCGCGCGTCCAGGTGACTAGGTCAGTGCTAGTGTAACCCTGGTAGACGCGGCCGGCTACGGTCTCGAAGCGTCCCTCATAGTCACCGGGAGCAGTTCTTGCCAAGGCGGTGATGCGGAGCACGGAGGTCGGATCGACAGGATCGGTGCCAGCGATGAACTCGTCTTCGTCGGAGACGCCATCGCCGTCGCTATCGCCTGCGCCAGGCGGCGGCGTGGTTGTGAACAGCACGTCGGTGAGGCGTAGGGTTTCGGTCGAGGCATCAACCCGCGCGGTGATCCGCAGCGCGGCGCGCGTGATGTTGCCCGGGATTACGACGGAGAAGGCGAAGGTGTTGTCGATCGATTCCGCTTCAGGTTCGGCGCCGGGATTGAACTCGTCGTTAGCAACACTGCCGGAACCGTTCATCACGCCGTTGGCATTGCGATCGTAGCGCGTGACCACGTTCACCGGGGTGATCGAGGCGCCGTCGTCGAGCAACAGTTCGGCGAGGAAGAAGTCGCCGGCCTCAAAATTGGAGTTAGCGCTGGTCTCCATCGCTTGCAGGTTCATCGAGAAGTAGACGTTGCCGTTGACGCCGGAGAGATCGACGAACTCGGTGGAAAACTGCTCCAGCGCCGCCGCCTGTTTCATCTCATGCCCTCCCGGGATCGACACCCAGCCGTTGGCGAAACCATCTGAGAAGAGATCGGCCGTGCCCGCTCCGTCCTCGAGGGCGCCGACGACGGTCGGTGGTCCCGGGACGATCACCAGTGCGGCGACCGTGCACGACGGGTCGATTCGATCGGTCACCGTGGCAATGATCGCACCGCCGGTCGCAGGTAAGCCGGTGACCACGACAGCGGTGTTGTAGGCGCCGCCAGCGATATTGGCGCCAGCGACCGGTGTCCCGCCGCGCGTAAACTCAACGTCCCAGCCTGCCGGCGACACCAGCCCGATCGGTGTGGCGCGCAAGACGAACTCGACAGTGTGGACGGCGCTGTTCTCGGGTTGCCCGTTGCTGTTGCGGAAAATGTCCGACACGCTGAGCTCGAAGCTGCAGCCATCGTTGAACGCGATCTGGCGGACGTCGAAAAACTCCGATCCGCGGATCCCCTTCGCCTCGACCACTAGCTGCGCGGAATCGGCCGCGGCCGGAATGAGGGCGGCGAGGTCGAACCGGTTGTTGAGGGAGGTCTCGGTCGGCTCCTGCGAACGGTTGAACTCGTCGGCGGCTGGGTCATACGCAGCCGGGCTGCCGCTGAGCATGCCATCTGCGCCGCTGTCGAACGGGGCGATCAGGTCGATCGTTGTCGGCACGCCAGCACCGGTGAGGATGAGTCTCGCGCGGAAGGCGTCGTCCTCTTCAAAATTGCTGGTTGCGCTCGTCTCGCGCGCGATGAACTCCGCGGAGAAACCGACCGCGCCGACCGCCGTGAGGTCGAGCACTTCGGAACGGAACTCCCGCCAATCGTTCCCGCCCGCGTCCGACATGGTAATGATCGGCGGGGTGGCTGCGTCGTTGACCCACTGCGGCGGCAGCGGCCCAGCGGAGATCAGCGAGGTCGGGATGCCACCAAATGACTTGCCACCGATGAACTCGGGCGTCGCGAGGACGAGCTGTGAAACCAGTGTCGGGTCGGCACCATCTTCGAGATCCACCGTGACCGGACCGGCGGAGATCGGGTAGGGCCCAAACGCGATCGGCACGCCGTAGTTGCCCGACGCCGGAGTCCCCGGGCTGACGAGGATCGGATCAGTCGCGGTGCTTTTCCACATCGAGGAGGCGAAGGACGCGCTCACTTCGACAAGAGCGGTGAATGTGTCGTCACTCGGATCGACGGTGCCACGCTGGTCACGGATGGAGGAAGTTGCGGCGGCGCTGATCGAACCGCCAGGTGTGGTCGCCACGACCTGTGCCGTGCAGCCCGGATCGGACGCCGCGGTGAAAGTGATCGTTACCGGACTCGACGCAATCGGGAATGGGCCGACGGTGACGGGAATGCCATAGGCACCGCTGGTGTTAGCAGGATCGTCGCTCGACCAAGTCGCGCCAGCACCAGCTCCGATCACCACCACGTCGAAGGAAAAGGTGTCATCGGACGGGTCCGTCGGCGTCCCCGCATCACTGCGAACGACATTGTCCGTCTCGACACCGATCAGGCAGCCGGCTTTCGCAGAGAGCTCAAGCGCCATGCAGATGTCACTGCTCGTCTGGCTATTGGATCGTGCGGAGACCGCCAAGGTGTGCTCGCCGGCCGACAGGCCGACGATCTGCTTCACGATGCGCGCGTTCTCCGCCTCCGCCGGATCCCCCTCAACGGCTCCTGTGCTCGATCCGGCGGGCAAGCTCAGATCGATAACGCGCAGATCATCCTCGGTCGAACCGGCGGTCGAGGCGTTGGTCGTGTCGTAGGTGTCGCGGTTCGGTGGGTCGGTGTCGGGCATGTTGATGGCGGCAACCAGCTCACCGTCGAGGTAGACGTAGGCGCCGTCGTCGATGACGCAGCGGAGGATCGGACGCACCAGTGCGCTGCCTTCTGCCGGTACGGTGAAGGTGGTGCGAAAATATGCCGCGCGCCGGTCATCAGTTTCGGGGGTGCTGAGCTCGCCAGCCAAACCGTTGCCCGGATCGCCGTCGTCATCGCCGAATTCCGTAAACTCGGCTCCGGCTTCGCCGAAGTAATCGATCGTGCCATAGCCGAGCGGCCCTTGGGACACGCCGGAGTCGAAGCTAACGGTGACGAGCGGATCACCCACCAGCGCAGGCACCGAACCAAACGCCGGACCGTCGTATTGCGTCGTAAAATCGGGCGCCGCGAGGAACCAGGTGTTGTCGAAATCCGCATCGCCCCCAGCAGGGATATCGGGAAGCGTGCCCATCGGGTGCATGAACTCCCAGTCGTGATCCCACGGGATGAGGACAGTCTGAGCATTGGCGATGCCAGTCGAGAGAATCGCAGTCGCGACAGCGGCCGCGACGAAGCAGGTTCGAGTTTTCATGATGGATGGGTTGATGTGGGTTGAATGTCGGGATGCAAGGTTCGCTCGCATCGCCCACGAAATACTATCCGGCGGCGTGATGGCGGTCAATGCGGGAGACAAGGCTCCGTCGCGGTCGGATAACCGTCTTTCCAGACAATCTAACCACCGTCGCCTAGGAAGTGTCTTCCGTTCCCACACCACCGCGGCTTCCAGCCCACTCGAGTGACGGTAACGGAGAAAAATCTCGGCATTGGTCGAAAAACCGACGCCGACCGAGGGCAAGTTTTTCGTCTTCGATGACGCGACGAAAAAGATCGTCGGCGAAATCATCGTGGAAAAGGGCGTCGCGGGTTCGGGGCCAATCGCCTGAGCAGGCGGCAATCGGATCATGGGCTGCACAGATGACCCAGCCAACGAGCAAAACAGCATTCTCTGCGGCGCCGATATTGAAAAAGGCGCGGTCACCGGGAGAATGCCACTGCCTTTCAAACTGCCCGCCAAGATCGGTGGAAATCAGGAGGAAGACTGAGACTTCCGCCTCGCCCCCAATGGTGAAATCTGGACCTGCATGGGATCCGATGGAAAGACGCTCGTCCGGATCGATCCCAAATCAGTGAAGATCGAAGCCATCGCAAAAGTGAAATGCGCCGGCCGACTCGGATTCAGCGGACAGGATGTCTACCTCGGAGGCACCAAGGAGCTACGACGGATTCGAGGAATCGCGGGGCGGTGATCCGTGGGGGGAATATGGTCAGGGAAAGGCTTCCTAGAGGCACCGACTAGTGGCGGGATGACTCATTTCCAGCCATCCGGCTCCCGGAGGCGACGGCGGGATCGGGTTCATGCGGTTCTACTCCATGCCATGCCGCATCTCTTAGACCCCTTGTTTTTGCATCCCCGTTCTCGGCACAGATCAGCTAGTGGGTTACGGCAACGCTCACATGAGCATTAGTGGTTTGTGATCTTACGTCTGTGACTGGGCATCTCGATCTCAGTCGTGCCGGTCAACAATTTTGGCGTAGACTGCTTCGTCTCAATCGTGAATCGCTCTTCGACCTGGCGGCGGCAAAAGGCGCGATGATCGATCCGGTCGATCGCAACTACCGCTCCTGGCACTCCCGTGTGACGTAAGATGTTCATGAAACTCGTCAGCAGTGGATACGTCGAATCGTCACTGGTGTTCGAGGGATTCCCGATTCAGAAGTATCGTATTACCCCGATTGGACCAACATGGTTGGCGGCTTTGTATGCAGCAATGGTGCTAAAACGCGTGCGGGGCGTAATTCACTCAATCGGAGTCATCGGACGGGCTTTGCCTCCTAGAAAATCCTGAAATTATGCTTTTTGTCTTTTTCTATGGCTGCTCCCCTACGAGGAGGCATCTGGAAGGAAAATCCGAGATCACCTGCAACTCTACATAATCCGACATCTTACGGTTTAGTGTGATATGATAATGCCGAACGAGTCACGACTCAGTGCTGATTTCTTACGATTCCGGCTCCCTCTTGGCACGTTTCCGCCTCAATCGCCTTCCAAGAGCTGCGCTCTTGGACTCGATCCACCTATGTCCAGAGCTCACCTCCCCCCATCACCGAACCTTGCCGTCACCGACCGCGCTCGACCTCTTCTCTTCACGCCCGGACCCGTCCCCATCGCGCCGCACCTCCTAGACATCGGCTGCACCCAACCTCCGTACAATCGCACTGAAGAATTTTCGGCGTTCACCCACGAGATCCTCGATGGCCTGAACTATGTTTTCCAAACGCAAGGATCTGTCGCCTTGCTCACCGCATCCGGCACAGCGGCGATGGAGGCCGGCGTTCTCAATTTCCTCAACCCCAGCGACAGAGCCCTCGTCATCAACGGCGGAACGTTCGGCCAGAGATGGTGCGACCTGTGTGCCGTCTATTCGATCCCTTACGATGAACTCGAGTTGGCACCCGGCGAAGACGTCGACCTAGATCGCTTGGAGGATCTTCTTATCAACGGTGGATACACCGCCGTGATGATCAACGCCCACGAGACCTCGACCGGACAGCTCTATGACCTCCACACTATCGGCGAACTCACCCATCGCCACGGCGTGTTCTCCATCGTAGATGCGATCAGCACAGTCTGCGCAGACGAGTTCTTAATGGACGACTGGCACATCGACGTCGCGATCTTGAGCTCTCAGAAGGCGCTCGCCCTACCGCCAGGTTTGTCATTTGTGGCGATGAACCAGAAGGCGGTGGACCGACTTCATAGAAATCCTCCGAGGAGTTTGTATTTTGATCTCAGGGACTACCTGTCCAATCAGCTGCGCGGCCAACTCCCTTACACCTCGGCGATCGGTTTGATGCTCCAACTGCACCAGCGGCTCCTCGACATCCGCCGCGAGTCGCTGCCATCGCTCGTAATGAAACACAGACAACGCGCGGAACATTTTCGGCGGGCGATGGCGACAAGCTCATTTGAAGTATTGCCATCGAGACCATCTAACGCCATGACCGCGCTGTGGAGCGATTCCCTAGATGCGCGCCACGTTGCCGAGACCTTGCGCATCGACCACAACATCGTTGTCGCCCCCAGCGGCGGCGCGCTGAAATCAAAACTTATCCGCATCTCGCATATGGGAGCCCAAGATGATGCCGGAGTCGCAACACTAGTCGGGGCACTTGCTCACATCGTAGCGTCACCGCCCGCAACCCACACAACCATCGAAAGGATCAGAACATGAGAGCAATCATTATGGCAGCAGGTATCGGATCCCGTCTCAAACAGGTCAACGGCGACAGGCCAAAGTGCTTGATCGAATCGGATGGCGTTAGCCTGATCAGTCGGTCGGTATCCTTCCTCCAGAGTCGCGGCATCACGGACATCACTGTCATCACCGGCTACAGGGATGATCTCATCCACCTGAATCTCGGATCGCGGGTCGGATATCTCCATAACCCCTACTTCCTGGTGACCAACAGCATCGCATCTCTATGGCTGGCAAGAGAACTTCTTTGTGATGACGTGATTCTCATGAACGCCGACCTCTACTATGAGGCAACCATATTGGATACGGCTCTCTCACAGACTGGCCGTGCGGTGATGCTCTCGGATTCCACGAGGATCGAGGATGCGGATTTCCGTTTCGGCGTGCGCGGCAACTGTATTGTGAAAACTGGCAACCAGCTATCAAATAGCGAGACCGACTGTGAATACGTGGGGATCGTCCGGGTCGATGGAAGCTTCATTTCCACATTTCGGAGCAAGCTGGAAGAGATGATAGTCTTAGGTGAATTTCGCAATTGGTGGGAGGGCGTCCTCTACGCGTTTATCGAGGACGGCACCGACATCTTCCACCAGGATGTGCGCGGGGCATTCTGGACAGAGGTCGATCACCTCGGCGACTACGAGCGGCTAATGCAATGGACTTCACTACAGAAACCTGATCAGACTCTCCAATCAGCTTCTTAGGCAGACAGGATGAATGGGAAACTCGAGCGCCTGTGGGCGACAAAGAATAAAAATGATGAGTGGTGGTCCTCGTTCGTGACGTCGCCACTGGCGATCGCCGCTAACTACCTCGTGATCGACTTCAAATGGCTTACGCCGAATTTGGTCACCCTATTTTCGTTCATCGCCGCATGTGCCGCCACTGCGCTAATCGTTATTGGCGGACAGGTAGAGTTCTACATCGCGGCAGCGCTGATCCATATAAGTCATGTGCTGGACTGCATGGACGGACAGATGGCTCGTTACCGTGGCGTCTCCTCTCGTGGGGGAAGCTTCTTTGATAAAGTGACCGACCAGCTACAGGTGTCCCTCTGGTTCGGAGCGATCGGCTACGCGGCCTATGCCCAGACTGGAGAGGTCCTGCCAGTGTTTCTCGCCTTTGCCGGTGTCTCGTTCTACGGGCTACGGGGCTACATTAAGTACGTCGTCATCTACACAGAGATGAGCGATGACCAAGATTACCTGGCGCGCGCGCAGAACGAGGCGGCTGCGGAAAATGCTCAGCGGGAAGGCAAGGCGGGGCTGGGGCACGGGATGGCAGCAAACCTGCGCTGGTTCGCTGGCGAACAACGCAAGCTCCTTTCCTTTGACGAGGGGGTGTTCATTTTCATGCTATCAGCGGCCTTGATTCTAAATTCCTTAACGCCGATGCTCTGGATCTTCGCCATTAGCCAGGGATTCTATGGAGTTGCCCGCAGTTTGCAACGGGGTCGCCTGCTCCAGCGCCAGGAATCTCGTCCGATGCTAGGTCCCACTGAAAAATAGCGCCCGCAGTAGCCAGATGAAGTTCGTTATTATTCTCGGCCCCCTAGCGGTAGGCAAGATGACAGTGGGACAGGAGTTGGAGAAAATAACCGGTTTGAAGCTGTTTCACAATCACATGACGATTGAGATGCTCCTCCCTTTCTTCGATATGAAATCTGCCAGCTTTAAAAAGCTAGTAGACGCATTTCGGATCCAAATATTTGAAGAGGTGGCAAAGAGCGATTTGGAAGGATTGATCTTCACCTACGTGTGGGAGTTCGATCAGGCAAGAGACTGTGATTTTATCGACACCATCGTGGAAATCTTCGAGAGAGAGAATGCAAGTGTCTACTATGTAGAGCTCGAAGCAGACACAGAAGAGAGGCTCAGGCGGAATGTCTCACCCAACAGATTGAAGCATAAACCATCAAAATTGGATTTTGCGGCATCTAGGGAAGAACTGTTGGAAACGGACAAGCGGCATGTAGTGAACTCGCCTCCAAGGAAGTTCAAGGGGAAGAACTACATTAGGATCGACAACACACACAAAAAACCAGGAGAAACTGCGAGAGAGATCAAACAGGCGCTCAGCCTGCCTAGCACCAGTTGAGGAGCGTATCGGGACTTTGTCACATTCTTCTGCTTTTTAAGTTCGACAGACTCCTAGCAATAATCCCTCCCCGGCTCCTTTCTTGCATTTTGCCGTATTCCGGAGGCGCAGATACCGCGACTCCCACAGAGCGCAAGGGGCTGGCCGGGAAGACCTTCCGACCGTCATGTTGCCAATAGCCCAATCATGCACCCGTGCTTGCAGGGGTGCATGATTGGCAGCCAAAAGCATGAAGCGTGGAAGCGATCCGATCTCAACGGGGTGCGCCTTCTCGCTGGGCAGGACCGGCACCCTCGGAAGGGCTAAAAGCGCGACCCTCGATCTCCTTCAACCGCCCATAGCGAATCAGCTTGCCCTTGGCTGCCAGGCGTCTCCTCTGCTCATCCGTGAAGTTCGGCCGCCCGCCGCCCTGCGGCTCCTTCAATACCCTGATCTCCTCCTGTAGGTATTCGATCACGTGCTGCTGCTGGCGGTTCATCCAGCCCGCCAGCGACACCAGAATGAGTTTGAATGCGTCCATCGGTGCATTCTTGCAGCTTCACGCAGGCGGAACACGCTCCCAAATGCGGTTTCTGGCGTGACCTCAACCGCTTGAACTTCAGCAGGTTCTGTTGTAATCGAGTTTACGGACACTACGGGCTAGGTTGAGAAGATCTACAAGGCCTCCAATCTGACCTCTCGCAACAAGAACTCCGGCTTCTCAGACGTGGTGGAATGAACTTCAAAACCGATCCGGCCTTCCGGGTTCACTAGAAACTTTTCGATCCCACCGATTTGAACGGGATTCTTCTGCTGCATCGAAACCGTTCCTGCATCGAACCGGCAGACCAAAAGCCCGTTGATCCAAACGGTTACGATCGGTTTATCACCGACACAGCGAACCCTGACAAGATTCCAATACGCCCCATCCCATTCCGTCAAATATTCCCTGAGCCCGCAGACCTCCAACAGATTGTCCTTGGCGATGCCGTCGTATCCAATGCGGCCATCGTACTGAATAGTGAAGGTCGCACCTTTCCCAATACCGTGCGTTATCCGAGTCTCGTAGAGCGAAAACGGCCCACAGCAGCCAGCAATTGATTTTGGCAGACCCACATTACCTCCATCGACGTGATCCAGACCGAGCCCAATCCCCTCCCCTTCCTCGTTGGCGCGAAGCGACAAGCTCGCTGAATTCCCCCAAGTCGAACGATATTCAAACGACAACTCGAAATCGCGGTAGCTTGCATCCGTCATCAACCTCCCGCCCGACTGAGCTACGGGCGACGAGATCGCAAGCGAGCCATCCTGCACAGACCAGCTGGGGTCATCATCATTGGATGAAGGCTCGACCGACCAGCCATCCAGATTTTTTCCGTTGAATATAGGGTGGCACTTTCTCGCTAGCTCTTCTGGCTCCAATAACTTCTCAACCCGATCCATCCATACGATCTGATTTCCCCGCAGTGCGGGCTCCACAAAAAAATCACGATTCGCCTCAGATTTCGAAACAACTCCGGTAATCCGGATAGGCTGATCGTACACGATCTTCCCTTTGGAAACCACGCCCGCTTTCTCTAGCGTCCCAGCGATATAGTACATGTGCGAAAGGAAATACACCTTCTGACTGGACCTGAAATGGATCTTCTGGTCGCTCTCCAGATAGAGGGTGCCGACTTCAGAGAATTCTCTTCCCGAGAGCCCGCCACGTCGCACAAGCTCGCCGTCACCCCAGCACAACACGGGAGAGAAGACGGCGAGAATCAAGGCCAGAGCAGCCGATCGAATCATGCCAACATCTCCCCCAACGAACCTTCCTGAACCCCCTCATCGAGCCCAGGCAAAATCTGTCCGAAGTCGTCTGTCGGACGACCTGCGGCATGCAGCAATGTGTTGTGAATCGTGTTCACTGTCTTGTGACCCCGGTTGTCGATATCAGCATAGGTCACGTAGCGCCCGTCCAATTTCAATTTAGGATTCCCTCCGAGAATCACATAGGGCCACTCCGCGCAGGTAGAGTGGTGCTCGTTGGCCGCATCGCTAAGATACACGATGACCGTGTTGTCCAGCATTGTCCCCTCCCCCTCGGGGATACTCTGCAATTGCTTCATCGTGCGGGCGATCATCTCAAAGTGAAAGGCTCGAATCTTTTGGGACGCCTCGATGGCCATCGGCTCTTTCTCATAGAGCGCGTGACCGATGGTGTGCTTCTCAAAACTGACCCCGAGCTTGTCGAATACGATCGAGAAATCCTGATGCCCAACCCCTGACGCAATCGTCGCCACATTGGTGAGTCCGCTCACCAAGGCGGAGGTGGCCATTTCAAAATGGCAATCCAAGCGGTCGACAGGATTTCTCGATTGGTATTTGTCGGTAAGGGGTGCCACCCGATCCCGGATGGCGCCGTCCATACGTCCGATTTCTGCGTGGCGGTGACCGATCTTCTCGTAGGCCGAAAGATACTTTTCCAGCTTCTCCTTTTCGGTCGATCCGAGACGCTTTTGCACCGCCTTGATATCATCCGTCACGTAGTCCAACAAGTGTCCCTTGATCGCCACGCTCTCGCGATCTCCGATGGCCGCGAACATGCGCTTGTAGGCCGTTACGGGATTGCAGATGGTCGCAATCGGGCTGCCAGCGCCCGAAGATGAGCTGTTGAAAACCATGTCCAGACTTGCCCGCGAGGATATGCCCAGCACGATATTCTTAAACAGAGTGCTGTTGGCCTGACCGAGCAGGTAGTCCAAGGTGGGGCCGAGGACGTGTTTGCCTTCCCTAGTGTTGAAACACCCGAGGGCACCGTAATAGGTCGAGTGGCCGCCACCGCAGACGCGGCCGGACGCGCCCTGCAAAATCAACATCCTGTCGACATAGTCTTTGACGGGTTGCAAGGCTCTAGGGAGCTGCTCGGCATCGATTTTCTCCTCGGTGGTCTGCTTTCGTTCACCGCGTGGCACGAACTTTAAATTCCCCGGGTGAACCTGCTCGGGCGGACAACCGTTGCCCTCGAGGACGAATAGGAATCGGGTCGCTTGTGCTTGCCCTTCAACCTCCGCGTGCAACTTGCCCAGTAGGGGGTCGAGCAATGCAGCTCCGGCGGCGGAGAGGCAGATCCCTTTCAAGAACTGCTTTCTAGTGTAGCAGTGAGAATGGAGCGGTGATGGCCCGGTCGGATTGGGATTCATGTTGTTCATGATGAGATGGGATTAGGGCTTTGTATCTTGATCGGAACTCGGAGACGCCCGACGTTCGATGAACGAATCCGAAACCAGCAGCTCCAATATCGCCCGCTTCAAGCTACCGTGATGACTGTGATATTCGGCGTCCATTGCGCGCAGTGTCTGCGCATCATCAAGCGTTTCGTTGCGGCCGCAAAAGAAGCGGAAGACGTGCCTGAGGAATACCTGGCTCACCCGCCTAGAAGCAGCCAGCTGGTGAACCATCGAAATCGGGTCATTCACCGTCTGTCCATTCAGGCTGCCGGTAGTATCTACTGGTTGGCCCAGTTCTTCCTTCCGATGCCTGCCCCATAGATCGAACTGCTCGAAGGGCAGGCCCAGGGGATCCATTTTTTGATGGCACCTCCAGCATTCCTCGGCGCGCACCACTTTCATTTTATCGCGCAATGTCAGCGTCGGGTCTTCGGGAAATCGGGCGTCCACCTCGATCGGCGTATCCGGGATCACCCCGCCCAATAGCTTTGTCTGAATCCATCGCCCGCGCTGAATCGCGTGGTTTTTGGTGTTGTCTGAGAAGGCGATCAACCAGGCCGGGTGGGTCAGGATGCCGGCCCGCCGATCCGGAAACTCGTGCCATTCGGGATCCCTTCCGAGATCGTCTTTGGTAAGATTGTAGATCTCGTGATAGAACCTGTGCCCATTGGTTTCATCTTGATGCCACTTTGCAGCCAATCTGGTATTGAAGGCACCCCTTACGCTAAATTGATCCGAGGTGAGCAATTCCTTGAGGACATCCTTATCACCCTTGACGATTCTGGAGATAAATTTTTCAGCGTCTTCAATAATCCACCCGGGCCGGTACTTCCGATGATGCTCGTCTTTGAATACCTGAGAGGCATAGCCGTATTCAAAATACTCATCCATGAAGCGCATGATCCTCTGATGCGCCTCGTCGGTCTGCAAGAGCGGTTGAACCAAGGCCTTGAGCTCTTTCTTGGCCAGCGTCTCATAGCCTTGAAGTTGTTGGACTAGTTCTTTTGTTGGTCCCAGGCGATTTAATGCGAGGCCGACCGCAAAAGCATACTCATGGGAGGATAGCTTGACGCAGCCCTCGACCGCGGACGGGGCGTCTCCGATCTCGAAGCGAAACACAGCCTCCGGCCTGAGATAGGTTGCCGTGATCATGGTACGATTGCCCATCTCGGGGCTGGAAATTTTTGCGACTTTCTGCTGCAGGGTTCGCAAAGTCTGTTTCTCGGCGTCGGTCGGTTTCCTGCGGTAGAGTTGTTCAAACTGAGCGTCGAGGATCTCGCTCCATTTCGGACTATCTACTGGAAGATGTCTGTGTTCCCGCAAAGATCCCGAGGTCAATTGGACCTCTGCCAGCTCTTCGGCCAAGCCCATCAACAGCTCCGTGGCGGTCGGACCGAGATCGTGGATGCTCGCATAATCCTTGGCCGTGTGAGCCGGCCCCTTATATGTAAAGGCCGGATGTGTGAGGCCTGTTTGGGGAACCGGGAAGGTGGCAACGGGGACGAACTTGATCACGTTCCCGCCTGCAATTCGATTGACTCTTTCGGAGAAGCTTTCAGGGCTATAGCGCCAAATACGCGGAGGCGAGGGCGCCTGCGGCCCCGCGACGATCTCCTTTTCAAAAAGCGCTTCGTGATCCACGTAATTACCGTAGCCCGGCAGGGATTTTTTATCGATGGTCGAGACACCACTCGCGTGGATAGCCTTATCGAGAAACGCCTGCATCCGCGCGAGATCGTCTTTTGAAGGCTGAGTTTCATCTTCCGGAGGCATTTCACCCAGGTTGAGTTGGTCGAAGACGGAGATCATCAGATCCCGGTTGACCGGAGCCTTCCCTTGAAGAAATGATTCCAGGTTTATCTTGCCCTTATGCTTACGATCGTTGTGGCAGTCGATGCAGTAGGACTGGACGAATTCACGGGCAGCCTTGACTGACGGCGGGGCTTCCTGAGCGGACGCACGAACCGCTCCGAGCCCAAGAACCAGGACGGATGTGAGGACGGATGTGACGATCGATTTCAAACTGATGCTCGAGTTCAGGAAGCAAGGAAGCGATTGCGCCGACGCCATGTCCCTCCCTTGGTTATCGACGGCCAACCTATGGAGTATCTTGAACTATTGCAAACCCCGCGATCGCGGGAGGGCGAGGTTACGGCACTAGACCTTCGCGCAACGCTTTAGCGACGGCGCCTGTCTGCGTGTTGACGTGCAGTTTGATATAGATGTTGCGCAGGTGGCTATCGACCGTGTGGAAGCTGATATCGAGACGGCCAGCGATCTCTTTTTTGAGCAGTCCCTCGACCA
>JBLHKE010000121.1:0-13732 GCA_047619485.1 Verrucomicrobiales bacterium
TAGTGACCCGTAGGCGCCGGCCTTGCCTGCAGGAACTCGATCAGATCGCGCAGTTTTTTCGGATCCATGGCGGCCTCGAGCCCCTCGGGCATCAATGATCGGGATTCGGTGCGGATCGATTTGATCTCCTTGCGCGGGATTGGCTGGCGGGCGGCGGCTGGTAGCAGCAGGGTGACACCGAGTTCGTCTTCGGCGACGAGGATGCCGGTGAAGCGCTGGCCTGCTCTCGTCTGCACGCTGGTGCTGATGTATTTGGGATTGATGGCCATGTTAGGATCGAGGATGTGGGTGGCTAGATCTTCAACGCTGCGGTGGCTGACGCTGGTGAGGTCGGGGCCGACTTGGAAGCCGATACCGCCGGCGATGTGACAGACGCTGCAGAGCGCGGTGAACATCAGTTTTCCCTGTTCTCGATCGCCTTGCTCGGGGAGTTTTTTCAACCACTCTACGACGATGTCTTTGCGGTTGATATACTCCTCATCGGGAAAGATTTTCTTGGCGCGGGCGGTGATGGATGGGGTCGACCACCGCAGCAGGGTGCGGCGCTGTTCGAGATCGAGGTTGAGCTCGCCGTGGGTGACGACCTTCTTCTCCAGGCCGTCGAGGATGTTTTGGTGGTAGCGCTGGTCGGAAAGGAGGGTGTCGATCGCCTCGCGCCGGATCAGTGGTGAGAGCCCGGGCCAGCGGGCGATGATCTCGCGCCCGAGTTCGCGGTGGTGGCATTCGCGCAGCGCGTTCAAGGCGGCACGCTGGATGCCGCTGGTCTCTTTCGGGCTGAGGAGATCGAATAATCTCGGGCTGCCCGCCTTGCCGAGCAGGGCGATCGGGTTGAGGCGCTCGTTGGTGCTCCGCTTCGGATTGGTCGCGCCGAGTTCTGCCTCGATGACGAGCCGTCGGATGCGGGTGGGTTGCGCCCGCTCGAACAGAGTGAGGAGATCGAGGATGGCGGGCGTGGTAGCCGGGGTGGCGAGCCTCGCCCAGTCGTCGAGGGTCGGGATGAAGTCCTTAGGGCGGTGGCCGTTGCTCCTCCAGCCGGAGTGGAGTCCGCTGAGTAGCGCCGCGCTCGGCTCCAATGTTTTTAGCCAGGCGGCGTTCTTGTTGCTAGCGGCGGCCAGGTGGGCGAGCTCCTCGATCGCTGCTGGGTGGTTGAAATCCGGCGGGAGTGCAAGCAATAGATCTGCGCCCCGGGTGGCCGTGAGGATCGCCCGGCGGGTCCAGGTTGAGTCGGCGTCGTGGACTAGGAGTTCGGCGAGGGCTGCGGTTTTGTCGGGGTGCCCGATCGATCCGAGTGTGAGGGCTGCTTGGAAGCGCACCCGTGGGTTTTTATGTTTTGTTAGTGCAATGACCTGTTCGGCCTCCGTTGGCTTTGCCAAGATGAGGGCGTTCTCCAACACACCTAGGTGTGGATCGCTGAGCGCCTTAACGCGTTCGACCGTGCTGAGCCGGTTCTCGTTCGCCTTCATCCACAGTCGGCGGGCTCGGACGCTTGGGGGCTGTGGTTTGTCGTGTGGGGCGACGAGGGGTTCTGGTCGCGATGGATCAAGCGGTTTGCGGTTCTCAAACTGCAGCCGGTGAGCGGTCTCGTAAGCCCAGGGATCACTGCTCGAGAAGACTGGTGTTGTTCTCTTCAGCTCCTTGCCTCTGGGCGTGATACGGTAGATTCGACCTTGTTGATCGCCGCCGCGCAGGTCGAGTTTCTCTTTCAAGTTGTCCGGGATGTAGTCAGGGTGCTCGATGACGTCGCGGTGCATGTCGAGCAGGTAAAGGGCGCCGTCGGGCCCGAACTCGATGTCGGTGGGGCGGAATTTTTTATCGCGGCTGGCGATGAAGTCGTGGTCGTGTTCATCCGGGTGGCGGCCGCCTTTGAAAATCGGACCATCTGGGATGATGACGTCGCGGTGGACCAGGTTGGCGACCACATCCATGGTGAGCACAGTGTTGTCGAGCGATTCGTGGAAGCTGCCCTCGGGGATGAACAGCATGCCGGAGGCGGAGGTGAAGTGACCCGCTTGCTCGGGGTGGTTGGGGCGCGTCTCGGCCTTGGAGATCGGGAAAATGCGTGCGGACTCGCCGTGGTCGGAGATGTTGACCGTGGTGGGGAAGTCGGGCAGCCATGGTTTGTCTTTCATGTAGCGCCATGGGATGACGCGTAGCTTGAGGTGGCTGACGTTGTAGTTAGCGAACCAGCGGCCGTAGGGATCCGAGGTGAGGCCAAAGCCGGCGGCGGCTCCGGCGCTGGGGGCGTAGTGGCCGGTGTCGGGATCGAAACTGAAATCGCGATCGCCGAGGGGCAGGACCGCTTGGTCGTTGAGCGGCGAGTGGATCTTCGCCGGACTGCCGCCTTTGGCTCCGTGCATCTGGTTGTCGATCCCCCACTGCAGCGCGGAGAAATTGCCGTCGGTAACTCCGAGCTTGAACCCGTCGAGGATGACTTTTCTCTCGTCGGCGATGTCGTCGCCGTCGGTGTCAGCGAGGAACAGAACCTGGGGTGGCGCTGCGACGAGAATGCCGTTGCGCCACGGCGTCACGCTGGTGGGGTAGCTGAGGTTTTTGGCGAAAACTTTCGAATAGTCGGCGCGGCCGTCGTTGTCGGTGTCGCGCAGTAGGCGGATGGTGCCGGCGCCTTTGCCGTCGATGCCGTACGGGTAGTCGCGCATCTCGACGACATAGGCATCGCCGTTGGCAGCGAAACAGATCGCCACCGGATCGACGACGTCGGGTTCTTTTGCGAACAGAGTGATTTCGATTTCTGGCGGGTGGACGAAATCGGATTGGGCGCGGGTGGAGCCGAGGAGAGCTAGGAGGATTAAAAGGATGGCGCGCACGGGGGGGAAGTTACACTGGGTTCTAAGAATTGCAGGTGCTGTCGGCTGGGGCTCTGGGGAGTCAAAGTCACAGTCAAAGTCAAAGTTGGCACTGGAGGCTGGCAGTTGGGAGCGATGAGGATCGAGGCGTTGAATTTGCTGAAGCGGTGCTGAGGCCGGCTCGAAGAATTCGGAACTTTAACTCCCGACAGCGTGAGCCTTAAACAGAGGAGGCTCTTCAAATGTCAGGGCTCGATTCTGCTGGCCGTCCAGTTGGGGAGGGAGACGCTCCCCACTACGTATCGGCTTGCAAGCAGAGATGCTTGCGCCACGGTGGGCTGCGATGTTTACCCTGTTGAAAAAAGATGCTGAGACTGGCGCCCGACGTGGGCGGCTGGAGACGGCGCATGGGGCGATCGAGACGCCGATCTTCATGCCTGTGGGGACGCAGGGGACGGTGAAGTCGATCAGTCCGGCGGAGTTGCATGGGATCGGGGCGCAGGTGATCTTGGGGAATACCTACCACCTGTTCGTGCGGCCGGGGATGGAGATCATCGAGCACTTTGGCGGGCTGCATAAGTTCATGCGCTGGGATGGTCCGATCCTGACGGACAGTGGTGGCTTCCAGGTGTTCTCTTTGGCGAAGCTGCGTAAGATTTCTGAGAAGGGCGTGCAGTTTCAGAACCACTTGAGTGGTGCGGCGACCTTCATCGGGCCGGAGACTTCGATGGGGATTCAGCGCTCACTGGGTTCGGACATCGCGATGTTGTTCGATGAGTGTCCGCCCTATCCGTGCGATGCGCGCGCGGCGGAGGAGAGTCTGAACCTGACCATGCGTTGGGCGCAGCGCTGCAAAGATTGGATCTCGAAGGAGAACACCGCTGGCAACGGGCAGATGCACTTCGGGATTGTGCAGGGATCGGTGTATGCGGATTTGCGCGAGCGCGCGGCGCGGGAATTGGTGGAGATCGGCTTCGATGGGTATGCTGTGGGTGGCGTGAGTGTCGGTGAGCCTGAGCACGAGATGATGCGGGCGGTGGAAAATGCGGTGCCGTTCCTGCCGGAGGACAAACCGCGTTACGCGATGGGCTTGGGCACGCCTTCGCAACTGGTGGAGATGGTGGCGCGCGGGGTGGACATGTTCGATTGTGTGCTGCCGACAAGGATCGCGCGCAATGGCACGGCCTACACCTCGACGGGGACGATGAATTTGAAGAATGCGAAGTTCGCGATGGACGAGGCGCCGATCGAGGAGGGCTGCGAGTGTCCGGCCTGTTCGGCAGAGGGTGGAATTGGTGATGGCGGGCATTTCACGCGTGGATACCTGCGCCACCTAGTGAAGGCGGGGGAGCTATTGGCGATCCGATTGATTTCGTTGCACAACCTGCATTTCTACCTAAAACTCATGGAGCGTGTCCGCGGGGCGATCGAAGATGGCAGTTTTGCCGAATTCCGCCGCGAAATGGTGGCGCGCTACACCCAAAAGTCTCAAACCTCCGAAGAACCCAAATGAATTTCGATATGACCAACCTACTCGCCTACATCCTCGCCGCAGATCCAGCACCGGCACCTGGCTTCATGCAATTTTTGCCGATCGTCCTGCTGGTCGTGATGATGTATTTCCTCATGATCCGTCCACACCGCGTCCGCCAGAAGGCGATGGAAGCGCAGCGGTCGGCGATGAAGAAGGGCGACAAGGTCATCTCGGCAGGCGGGATCCACGGGACGGTGTCCAACATCAAGGAGGGATCGATCATCGTGAAAGTCGCCGAGAACGTAAAGTTGGAGTTCCAGAAGAGCAGCATCACGACGGTGATTCCAAAGGGGACGGCCAAATCTGATGAGGACTTGAGCAACCAGCCGAGTTCGGACGCGCCGCTGAACGGGTAACACGGAGTTGCGCTCCGTGGGCGGCATCTTCGAGAAGGTGGTGCCCTCCTTTCGGAGCGCAATCTTCTCAGAACGTTCTCTTCCGAGCCGTATAGGGTCGGGGGATCGGGTACACTTGGGTGACGTGGCGGCGATCCACGGAGTGCAACTCCGTGCTACGGTCGACCTACAGCTCGACCCTTACCGCAGCGCTCGCGTTGCGGGCTTTCTCGCGCGCCGCATCGATGCCGGCTGCGTCGCGGGCTAGGGTAACCGCCATGCGGCGCTTGCCGTTGACTTCGGGTTTGCCGAAGAGCCGGAGTTGGGTGTCGGGTTGGGAAAGTGCTTCGCCGAGGTTGGCGAAATTGACTTTGTTGGAGGTGCCCTCGACGAGGACGACGCAGCTGGCGCTCGGACCGTGTTGCTGGATGTTGGGGATCGGCAGGCCGAGGATGGCGCGGGCGTGCAGGGCAAACTGGCTGAGATCCTGGCTGATCATCGTCACCATGCCGGTGTCGTGCGGGCGCGGAGAAACTTCGCTAAAGATCACTTGGTCGCCTTTGACGAAGAGCTCCATGCCGAAAATGCCGCGGCCGCCGAGGGCTCCAGTGACTGCTTCGCCAATGCGCTGTGCTTCTGTTAGGGCTGCGTCGCTCATCGCTTGCGGCTGCCAGGATTCACGGTAGTCGCCGTCGACCTGGATGTGCCCGATCGGCTCGCAGAAGCTGGTGCCGCCTTCGTGGCGGATGGTGAGCAGGGTGATCTCGTAGTCGAAGTCGACGAAGCCTTCGACGATGACTTTGCCCTTGCCAGCGCGGCCTCCCTCTTGGGCGTATTTCCACGAGTGGGCGATATCGTCCTCGCTGCGCACGACGCTCTGGCCTTTGCCTGAGGAGGACATGATGGGCTTGATGACGCAGGGCATGCCGATCTCTGCGATCGCTGTGCGGAAGTCTTCCTCGGTATCGGCGAACTTGTATGGCGAGGTCGGGATACCGAGATCTTCGGCGGCGAGCCGGCGGATGCCCTCGCGGTTCATGGTGAGCTGTGTCGCGCGCGCGGTGGGGATGATGGTGGCGAGCCCTTCCGCTTCGATCGCGGCGAGGGTGTCGGTGGCGATCGCTTCGACCTCGGGGACGACGAGGTCAGGTTTCTCCAGTTCGATGACGGCGCGGAGTTTCTCGCCGTCGAGCATCGGGACGACGTGCGAGCGGTCGGCGACCTGCATGGCGGGGGCGTTCTCGTAGGCGTCGACGGCAATGACTTCGACGCCGTAGCGCTGGAGCTCGATGACGACTTCTTTGCCGAGCTCGCCGGAGCCGCAGAGCATGACTTTTTTTGCGGTTGGGGAAAATGGGGTGCCGATGGATGCTGACATGGCCGGATGGTTTGCCGGTTTGCCAGAAAAGGCAATTTTTTAAGGGCACCTCCGGAAACCTGCTGTGGAAATGGGGCGCAGAGAAAATTCCCGCTGGCGAGGCGATAAACGCTAAGTACTTGTGATAGTGGGCGCTTTAGCAACGAAGACAGCGGGGATTTTATCAAGCGCCAGCCCGCATGAGGTTTTCGGAGGTGCCCTTAACCATGAATAGCGCTAATTTCGCGAATCATTGGGCTCTGCAGGTGGCTCGTGCACTGACGCGGAGGTGCGGAGGGGATTTGTTGATCAGGCTTTGCGTTTGAGGAGATTTATCCGGGGAGCGAAACGCCGCAGAAGCCGATAAATACCAATCTACCCAAAAAGGGGGAGGATGCCCCACATCATAATTTTGACACTCAGGGGGGGGGGTATCTAAAATGCCGATTATAGATCAATTAACCGAAGAAGTCCTTTCGTTGGATTCGCAGGGGAAAAATCGAAATCTAGACGCTGACGCTATGCGATTGGCTGCCGTTCGAAATGAAAAACACGAATTCTTAACACACGCAAAACTTACGATCATGAAGAGAATACTCAAAACCACGGCGGCTCTCTCCGCCCTCATGCTTACCGCCCTGCTTTCTCCTGCGGGGGCGCAACTCGCTGGTCCGTTCGGCATCCTCGACGTCGAGGCGAATGGCGGAATCAATCCCAACACCGGCGTCGCCTGGGTGGACGGCGATCAATTCCGGCTCGCTTTCCACACTCTTGGCACGATCACCGCGACGTCCAATGACCCCAGCGTCTACGACAACTTCGCCACCACCGAGGCTCAGCAGAACCCCGCCCTCGCGAGCTCCACAGGTTGGACAGCGATGTTGTGGGTGAATACGGATGGCAGCGTAGCCCAGGGAGTCTCCCCGGTCAGTAGTCCTCTTGACCGTTCGGGCAGCAGTGATTTTACCGACGGTGCTAACCAGGGCGGCGCAGGCGTGCCGGTCTACGCGATGGATGGAACGACCGCGATCGCCCGAAACAACAACGATATCTACAACGGCTGGAGCAACCCATTTGAAAGTGGTCTTGGTGTCACCCAAGCTGACGGTAGCGGCAATAACACACAGCGGGTTAGTGGGGTGTTCTACTCGCCGTTCCTCAATCAAAATGGCGATCAGCTGACCACTCCGGATGCGAATCATGGAAGGGACAACTGGACCGCAGGTTTCGGATCCCTCGTCAATGCCGCGGGCGATACCATAGACGAGGTTCGGACGAGCCTCGGCAGCTCCAACGCTAACAACAGCGGCCGCGTATGGAATCGCTTCAATAGGGACAACACTAGCACCTTGGGGGTTTACGCTCTGTCCGAATTGCTCACAGTCACTACCGGTGGCGATCGGCCATCGTTCACCATCACCGAGTACGTCGTCGATGAGGACACGGGCACGGTCGAACTCACTTGGAACTCCAAGGAAGGTAAAAGCTACATCGTCAGGTATTCCCTCGACCTCGTAACCTGGCCCGGTGATGTCGATGACGGAGTTGGCCATGACGCTGACGGCAACGGTGACGAATTCACAACGATCACGTTAACGATTGCGGAGTCGGCTCTTAACGGGCAGGCGAGATGGTTCCTCCGCGTTGAGGAGCTAGACTAGTAGGTAGTAAGCCTTGCAACAGGATTCAGTTTCGGCTCGATGATGAATATCGTCGAGGATGGGGTGCGTGGGGAGCGACTGAGCTTGGGCTTGCGCCACCATTTTAGTACCCTTCCGAAATGATGGCGACTCGGCAGGATGCCGGATGCCGAGTCTACGCAATCGCTTCGCGGAGTTTGGCTAGGTAGGTCGGGACTTCGTTGAACGGATCTCCGGCTTCGTATTCTAGCACCAGGTAGCCGCGGTAGTTGGCTTCGCCGAGTATGTCGACGATGCGTTTGAAATCGGCGGGTTCTTTTTTGCCGTCGCGGGGGATGTGGATTTTTATCTGCGCGTTGACGGTGTGTGGTGCGATGCGTTTGAGATCGGCGTAGGGATCGCTGGTTTTCGCGAGGTTGCCGGAGTCGAAGTTGAGGCCGAACCACGGGGAGTCGACTGCGGCGAGGATGCGCTCCATGCGGTCGATGTCGGTGGTGAAGTCGTGGTTCTCCACGCCGAGGATGACGCCATGTCTGGAAGCGATGGTGCAGGCGTGCTGGAGGTTTGTGATGATGTTTTTCTCGGCGTCCTCGGGCGTCTGGCCTTTAATTTTCGGGTGGCCGGCGAAGACGCGGATGACGGGGGCGCCCATCGCGGCGTAGGTTTTGATCCAGTGCTCGGTGTAGGCGAATTGCTCGTCGAGCTGTGCGCCTGCGGGGAAGGAGAAGTTGTTGCCGATCGCGCCGCCGGAGATATCGAGCCCGAGCCGGTGGGCTTTGCGTTTGAGTTCGAGCGCTAGCTCGCGCGGGCAGTCGCGCGGGAGGAAGTAGGAAGTGAGTTCGGCGGCATCGATGTCGAGCGTTGCGCAGTGGTCGAGGAAACCCGCCATGTCCATGGCGGGTTTCTCGGGGCTCGGGTTGGCCCGGTAGTTTGGAAGGTGTTTGCCGAACGAGTAGGCGGCCAGGCTGAGTTTGAAACGGCTTTTTGCAGCGGGCGTTTTCTCTTCGGCGCGGGTGGTCGCGGGGATCGCGAGTATGGAGGTCGCTGCGGCGGCAGATTTTAGAAAGTGGCGGCGGTTGTTCATGGCTGTTGGGGGGCGGGCGACTACTAACCGTCGCCGCTTCTCTGATTCTATCTTTTACCTACTTCTTCTCCGTCTGGGCGGCGGCAGGTTTTGTTTTGGCTGGCTTGGCCGCCTTGTCATCAGCAAGGAGCGGGCTGATGGCGATGGCCGAAGCGATGAGGGTTTTTCTCATGGTTGGTTTTTGGGACGTGGTGGTTGTTCGTGAGGATCACCGTAATGATACCTGATTTTTCCAAATCGATGAAGGGATAAGTGAGGTGGGTTTTGGAAAAATCTTCATTGAACGCTGTGGGGCGCTTGGGTAGGTTGCTCGCATGACAGTCGATATTCACTACTGAGGCATGTGAAACTATGAGCCTGAGGCCTCCCGTGTGGCGGCCGAACTCAAAGGATCCTTGGCCATTGACGCAACCCTCACCCGCGGTTCCGGCGGGATCTTTGAGGTGAGGTGTGACGGCGAAGTCGTTTACTCGAAGGCGGAGACCGGGAAGTTTCCCGAACCCGGCGAACTCACGGAGATGCTGCGGGCGATGCCCTAACGACACTCGGCGTCAGCATCATTTGCCGGTTGACCGGCAGCGTTAGCCGAACTCGCCACAGACGGTTGCAAAACTGGCGGCAATGTCACGAATGCCTCGCGGAATGGGCCGGAGTGCCCACTGGTGTTAGGCAGAGCTTGTTAGTAGCGTAGCCTTCAGGCTGCGTCCGCCGAACCGATCCCATTTTCTGATGGCCAGTGCGGGAACGGAATCCAAGGGGGTCTGGCGTGTCGTCGTTAGCACAGGCCATGTGCGAAAGGGACTGCCGTTTCTGACGCAGCCTAAAGGCTACGCTACATGGATTCGCCCTTTTTAAGAGCCTGTCGGGCTTAGAGAATTCGAGTGAAACGTTTTAGAATTCCGATCCAGATCGGCTTGCTGGGGAGGATTTGAATGGATTCAATGACGATTCCGCGGGCCGATCTGGACGAATTATAAAATGATTCTTGCCGGATCGGGTAAGTCCGACAGGCTCTCAACCTATCGCCTATGGGCAGGAGTGCCCGTTCCACACAAGGAATAAAAGCGCTGTCGATATGATCGTTCGGTTTTGCAACCGTCTGGCCAGAGTTTGGGCGAGCGTTCCTCGGCGTCACGAAGCCTGGAGACGCTCGTCCAATGCCTCGCGGAATCAGCTACGGCAACTGCGGAGAACAACTGGCCGGCTGTTGCTACTCGCTTTTCCAGAAAATCGGCGACTTCCGGTTCCATTTTGAGCCGCTGGAACTCGAAGGCGACCTCCTAGGTTCGTAGCTTGGCGCCCATCAGGGCGAAGGTCATGAGGGCGCAGCGCAAGGGGCGGATCCTGCTCATAGCGAGGGGATTGTGAAGGAATTGGCGCCTGGTAGCAACCAGGTTCGAGCCTGTAGAGGCCGGGAAGAATCTGCTTTCGCAGGCGGGGCGCTCGTCTATAGTGCCCGGCTACTCGATTTCTCATTTTCTCACGATGCCGAAAGTCTACATCAAAACCTATGGTTGCCAGATGAACGAGCGCGATTCCGAACAGGTCGCGCAGATGTTCGTCGAGCGCGGCTATACGGTGACGGGGGAGAAGGAAGACGCGGATGTGGTGTTGGTGAACACCTGCTCGGTGCGCGACATGGCGGAGCAGAAGGCGATCAATAAGATGGACTCGATGGGCTACCTGCGGAAGACGAAGCAGGAGGTCGTGTTCGGATTTCTCGGCTGCATGGCGCAGAGTCGTGGCGCGGAGTTGCTCGAGGATGTGCCCCACGTAGACCTGGTGGTCGGCACGCAGAAATACCACAAGGTGGCGGACCACGTGGATGCGATTTTTAAAGGACGCGCGGAGAAACTGATGGATGACCCACGTTATTCGATCGTGGACATCGAGGAGGAGGATGAGTCACAGAATACCATCCGCGACCACTCGCTCGAAGAGCGCCAGGCGAAGGCTTTTGTTTCGATCATGCAGGGCTGCAACATGAAGTGCACCTTCTGCATCGTGCCTTACACCCGTGGCGGCGAGCGTGCCCGACCGATTGATGAGATCGTTGGCGAGGTGAAGCACCTTGTCTCGCGTGGGGTGAAAGAGGTGACGCTGCTGGGGCAGATCGTCAATCTCTATGGTCGCCACGAGTTTCCGAAGGTCGATGACAAGAGTCCTTTTGTGCAATTGTTAGAAGCGGTGAACGCAATCGATGGGCTGGAGCGGATCCGCTTTACCTCACCGCACCCGATCGGTTACAAGCAGGACCTGATCGAGGCGTTCAAATATTTGCCGAAACTCGCCGAACACGTGCACCTGCCGGTGCAGTCCGGGTCTGATAAAATTTTGAAGGCGATGCATCGTCCCTACAAATCGGCGAAGTTCATCGAGCTGTGTAACAAGATCCGCGAGGCGCGTCCGGGGATTGCGATCACCACGGATGTGATCGTCGGCTTCCCGGGGGAGACCGAGGAAGATTACCAGGAGACGCGTGCGCTGTGCGAGGAGGTGAAGTTCGACAACGCTTTCATCTTCCGTTACTCGAAGCGCCGCAACACGCCGGCGGCAGAGATCGATGAGGCACTGCAGCTCTCCGAGCAGGTGAAGGAGGAGCGCAACCAGGACTTGCTCAAGCTGGTCGACAAATACGCGACCGAGCGCAACGGCGGGCTCGTCGGACAGCGGGTGGAAATCCTCTGCGAGGGGCCGAGCCGGCGCAACGCGGAGAAGTTGGTCGGGCGGACTCGGACGAACAAGATCGTGATCTTCGATGGGGATCGCGAGCGCCTGACGGGCGAAATTTTTGAAGTGGACATCAAGCAGTCGACCGGGCACACGCTGTATGGCGATGCGGTGGTGGCTGTCTGAGCGAACGCACAATAAACGACTTTTAAATGACACGGCACCTATACGAGCAAATCTTCAATCTCCAGGGTCTAGGCATCGCGCTAGGGCTACTGCTCCTCGGCACCCACCTGTTCGCCCTGCTGCAACCGGCGCGGACGATGGCGTTCCTGAAAATCTTCCCGCGTCAGAAGGAGATTGGGATCGCACTGATGGCGGTCAACTTCCTCTGGTGGTTCTGGATCATCAGCAACGTCGACCTTGGCGAGTTCTACACGGTTCGCAAGCCGCTGCAGATGCTGCTGCCGGTGATGTTTGTGTTGGTGGTGGTATTCGTGGACGAATTCCTCGCGGCACGGGCACTCGGGTTTTTCATGCTCCTGCTCGCCTGTCCGTTCCTCGATGTGGCATTCCAAAAACCGCACGCGACTCGGCTGTTGATCCCGATCATATGTTATGTCTGGATCGGTCTCGCCCTGTTCTGGGTGGGGATGCCTTACCTGCTGCGCGATCAGATCGCCTGGGTCTCGGCTTCCATCAAGCGCTGGCGTGGGGTGGCGATGGCCGGTGTGATCTACGGTGCGCTGGTGCTCGGCTGTGCCCTGGCATTCTGGAAGGGACTGTAGCCAGAGGATTCCGTGGCTGGAAAAATTCTTGTCATCCGCGGCGGAGCAATCGGCGACTTCGTGCTGACCCTCCCCGCTCTGCGGTTGATCCGCGAGTCGCTACCAGCGGCTCATGTGGAAGTGTTAGGGTATCGGCCGATGATCGATCTGGCGCTGCTTGCTGGCTACGCGGATGAGGTGCGCTCGATCGAGTATTCGGCGATGGCGGGCTTCTTCGCGCCGGGTTCGAAACTGGACGAGGGCCTGAAGGACTACTTCGCGAGTTTCAGTGTCGTCGTGAGCTACCTGTATGACCCGAACGGGTATTTCAGGGGGAACTTGGATCGTGCTGGGGTGGAGACGATCGTGCAATGTCCGTATGTGGTCGACGAGACCGCGGGGCATGCCGCACGCCAGTTGGCGGCACCGCTGGAAGGGCTGGCGATGTTTTTGGAGGATGGGGCGGAGGCCGCGGTGATCCCGAATGAGCGAAAAGGGGATGGTGGAATGATCGCTTGGCATCCGGGGAGCGGTAGCCCGAAGAAAAATTGGGGGGTTGAGAAGTGGCTCGAGGTGTTTGTCGCGCTGGGGATCAAGCAGGTCTTGTTGATCACGGGAGAGGCGGAAGAGGAGAGGCTGGAAGAGATCGAGGCTGCCTTGAAGTCGTCTGGTTTGAAGGCGGAGCCGGCGCGGGGATTGGGGTTTGATGAACTCGTGGGCAAGCTCCGCGATGTAAGTTTGCTGTTCGGGCACGATAGCGGGGTGTCGCATCTAGCTGCGGCTTGTGGTGTTCCTTGTGTATTGGTGTTTGGATCAACGGATCCCGGAGTGTGGGCGCCAGCGAACGAGACGGTGGAGGTCGTGCGGGCTCCGGGAGGGGAGTTGGGGCGATTGGAGGTTGGTGAGGTCGTCGAGCTTGTTCGGGAAAAGGGGCTTCTCTCGCGATTGTTGGTGGACATGGAAATTGAGACCAAGGAACCAGGGGCGTCTCGCCCCGTCGTCGATGCATCCGTAGCGGGGCGAGATGCGCCTGGCTCCTTGGCTGATGAGTGACCCGCTGATCCCGATCGAAGTTCGCGATGGCGGCATCTATTTGCCCGAGGCGGATTTCTGGTTGGATCCATCGCGGAAGAAACATCTGGCATTTGTGTCACACGCGCATGGCGACCACTTTGCTCCGCATGAGGTGACGATTTGTTCTAAGGCGACTGGCGCCTTGGTGCGGGAGCGGTTTCGGAAGAAGGGGGATTACCGGGAGTTGGCTTGGGGGGAGGTGATGGAGTTGCATGGTCATTCGATCGAACTTTTTCCGGCAGGGCACACTTTGGGATCGGCGCAAATTTTGGTGACCCGGTTGGCTGACGGGGCTTCGCTGATCTACACCGGGGATTTCAAGACGCGCGAGGGCTTGACGGCGGAGGCTACCGAGGTGCGCCACGCGGACACGCTGATCATGGAAACGACGTTCGGGTTGCCGAAGTATGAGTTTCCTCCGTTGGAGGAGGTTCGCGGGCGGGTTTTGGGATTTTGCGAGGACACGC